>JAHYIT010000205.1 GCA_019429205.1 Mariniphaga sp.
GCCTCTGGAAGTTTCGGACCGACAACTGCCGGAAGAATGGACCCGTATGTTGATGAGTTCATGAGTCATGGCGGTTCGATGGTGATGCTGGCCAAAGGAAACCGCTCGCAACAGGTAACCGAAGCCTGCAAAAAACACGGCGGTTTTTACCTCGGTTCCATTGGCGGCCCGGCAGCTATTTTGGCTAAAAACAGCATCAAATCTGTTGAAGTGATTGATTTCCCGGATTTGGGAATGGAAGCGGTACGGAAGATAAAAGTGGAGAATTTCCCCGCCTTCATTATTGTTGATGACAAAGGGAACGACTTCTTTAAACAGTTGTAATTCGAAAAGGATTCTATTTTTTTGAGAATTAATTTATGGGAAAGTTTCGGTTACAATCTTTAAAAAATGAAACAATCGATTCTGTAAAAAGAAGGAATCCTTTTTAATACCGCAGAATATCATTCAGCCCTTGTTTTAGTTCCTGGAGTTGTTGCTGTGTAATTTCTCCAATTTTTTTGACCAGCCGTTCTTTTGAAACTGACCGGATTTGAAATATTACAGCTTCCGATATTTCGCTCAAACCGTTTGTTTTGTTTGGAGTTAAAACGACATTCCCTTTGTAATTTTTGATTTTTGTGGTTAGCGGGCAGGTTATTACAACATGCATCATACTATTTAACAAGTTTCCGCTGAGAATAATTACCGGGCGAAAACCTTTTTGTTCGCTTCCCCGCACTGGATTCAGGTCGGCCAGCCAGATTTCACATTGTTTCATAATTCATGATTTTCCAACTGGTTAAGGTAATCTGCCATTCCTTCCTCTGCCAGCTCAATAATGTTCAGGTCATCGGCAGCCTGTTTGTATGATTTTACGTACTCCGCCCGGTTTAACTGGTCGAGATAAATACGAAGCGCTTTTTCAATGATTTTGTTTTTCGGAATGGCCAGTTTATTTGCCATTTTGCCCAGTTGGTTGAGAACATCGTCAGGCAGGCTACTTGTGAATGTTGTCATTGTTTTTGATTTGTATTTATGGAATACAAATATAAATCAAAAATTACAAATTGAAAATTTCGAAATCTGTTTTTGTAATGTGTTTTTATTCAAAATAATCGGAATACGGCTCGCAGCAGGCAAAGTATTCGCCCGGAGTAAAACCCGAAAGGCTTTTGAAATCATGAATCATGTGGGACTGGTCGTAATAGCCGCAATTGAAGGCAAGTTGGGTGCGAGACAATGATTTCTGATATTTTTAAAATTTAACTTTGATTTGACCCGACAAAAATATTTCCCGGAAGCCAATCAAAATTGGAAAAATGCGACATTCTTTAATCGATATGGTTTTTGAAGAACTCTACGATTTCATCCTTCACCGCTTCGGGTTGTTCATGACCAATTCCGGGGAAAGTTTTTACCGTTGCATTCACGTTTTTCTGCTCGTAAATTTCTCTGCACTTTTGCCAACGGTTGGGCTGCATCTTCTCGCCAAGTAGTTTGAAAACCAATTCCCGTTCATCCAAATCGTACCCGTCTTCGTACGGAATGGCGTCGTTGTCGTCCAGTTCGCCCATAAACAGAAACTGCGGCGTGTTTTTAAACGCTTCGGTATTAAAGGGTTTTCCAAACAAATCCTGAAAGTCATTCACTCCCAGCGGAAAGTTTAAGGATTCGTTTTCCAGTTTTTCCAGCGGAAGAATGAGTAATCCGTTTACGCCTCCGGCAGCGGCTGCCAATACTTTTTCGGGATGAACTGCCGTAAAACGGTTTACAAAAGTTCCCGAAGCCGAAAAGCCTGTCATCAGGAATTTGTCGTTCAATTTGAATCCTTTTTCTGCGAGTATATTTTTTGCATCTTCCACCATGGCGAGCAGTTGCAGGTCGATTCGTTCCAAATCATTGCCTTTTTGGTGTGCCACATCGCGGTCGAAAGCGTGTGTATATTTTCCAGTCGGTTTTGCTACGCGGAAATACCGGGACAAGCAGCGGATACTTTAGTTTCCGGGCGACGTAATTTCCGGTGTAAAATTCAAGACTGGCAGTTCGTTTGGCCTTTTCAATATGCTTTTTAAGGTCATCACTAACAAAACCTGAATTGTTGGGTTCCACAATTAAAACCTGTTCATTTTGAACACTCATTTTATCGGGAATGAAAAGAAAATAAGGGAAGTTGAAACCGTTTTCCGTCCGGGCTTCGGTAAAAATTAATTCTCCGTTTTTTACGCCATTATTACACGAACCTACCAGAATAAAAATCGCAATAATACAAAAATACAATGCAAATGAAAGTTGGATTGTATTTCGCGGTTTTGGTTCTGTCATCCTTTTAATTTTTTTAGTTAGTCAGGAAACGGCGGGCAGAATTACACATGCTTTGTGTTGTATTTGATATCAGTTATTTCGAGTTTGAGCCAGGTCCACGGCCCGGAGTCCAGCATCCACGTGGCTTCCATTTTCGAAGGAATTTTAATGCCGTTAAATTCGGCATGTTCCTGCGCGGTTATGATCCATTCGTAGCGTTTGGCATCTTTTGCATTTCCATAATAGCGCAGAGCAATAAATTTTTCGAAAAAACCTTCGTTATTGAAATAGAAAGTGCCAGAACCAGTTGTTCCATTATAATTCATGGTGGCTTTTGCGGAGTGTGTATCCAATTCTTTAAATGAAATATGCGGGCTTACTATCCCTGATGGAAACCAGACGGTTTCACCCAGGTAGCGCTGCAATGTGCCTTCGTCCATTTTTTCGCCGGTTTCTTTTCCGAGATTGAGAAGTCCGTTCAACGTCATCTGCATTTCGCCTTGTTTTTCAGTACAAGCGAAGTTTCTTCTTTAATTTTTTGTTTGAATGAAGTCATTCATTAAAAATTTGGTAAAAGTTCAATAAACCGGCTAAAAAGGGAAGGCCTTAAAATAATTGGAAAAATGAAACCGAAAACAGCGCCCAGAAAATGTGCATCGTGGGCCACATTGTCTGATTTGCGTTTACCCATTTGATAGGAATAAATGAGGTAACCCACCCCGAAAACAATTCCCGGAATTGGAATGATGGCAAACAAGTAGAGCATTTCCCACGGATCGAGAAATATGAAGGTGAACAGCACGGCTGAAACCGCACCCGATGCGCCCACGGCATTGTAATAGTAATCATTCTGGTGTTTGATCAGACTCCAGACATTGGAAGCCAGCATTCCGCCCAAATAGAGCAGGATAAAGTAAACATCAGATTTATTTCCGAAAAAATAACCAAAGTAACTTTCCACATTTCTTCCGAAAAAATAAAGAACCAGCATGTTCACAATAAGGTGGGTCCAGCTTACGTGCACAAACGCGTGCGAAATTAACCGGTAATATTGTTTCCGGTGAACCACCTGCGCTGCATTGAACTGGAGTTTTTCCATGAGCAAAACATTCTGGAAAGCCAGAAACGACACAACGGCAGTTATTCCGATTATAAGGTAAGTTATCATCAGTGTAAAATTTTATAAATCATTTCTTTTTGCAATTCGGCTTGATCGGTTAGCGTGGAAACTCCCATTCCTTTGCTTTTCAGGTCGTATTCACGTAAAATGCCCATGATTTCATACAACTTGGTGGGATTGTATTTTTTCGATGCTGCAATTATTTTTTTGATGTAAAACGGGTGGCCGCCCATGGTTTTGATGGCGCCCTGTTCCGATTTATCTGCTAAAAAATGGTAGGCGAAAATTTTGGAGAAATAGCCAAACAGCGTGGCAATGGTCATTTGTATGGCGTGTTGCTGCGGATTTGCGCCAAAGTAGTTGATGATTTTGTTGGCTTTAAGTACGTTTTTTGCGGCAAGGGCATCCTGCAGTTCAAGCACATTAAAATCCTTACTCAGTCCAATGTTTTTTTCGATGTGTTCGGGCGTAATTTTGTTGGTATTTTTAACTGCAATTACCAGCTTGTTCAGTTCGTTGGCTATTTTACTGAGTTCGGTGCCCAGCGAGTCGGTTAAAATCTGGGCAGCCTGTGGAGTTATGGTGTATTCGTATTTTTTCAGGTAATTATCGATCCATGCCGGTATTTTATTTTCGTAAAGCCTTTTTGTAGTAAGAATAACGCCCTTTGATTTTATGGCTTTGTAAAGTTTGGTGCGGGCATCCAGGTTTTTGTACTTGTAATTTAATACGAGAATTGTTGAAGGGCTGGGCCGTTCAGCATAAGGGGCAAGGTTTTCAATTTTTTTCAGGCTCTGTGCTTCCTTCACAATAATCACCTGTTTTTCAGCCATCATAGGGTACCGCCACGAAGTTTCTGCAATGTTTTGTTCTTCGGTATCTTTTCCGTAAAAAATGGTTTGGTTGAATCCCTTTTCGGCTTCCGGAAGTGCATATTTTTCAATGTAGTTCGAAACCTGGTCTATAAAATAAGGTTCTTCGCCCTGTAGCAAATAAATGGGATGATAAACCTTCTTTTTCAGGTTTTGCATGATGGCTTCAAATTCCATATCAGAACTTTAAGTGTTTAACAGATAATCCGTTGTTTTTGATTTCGAGCAGCGCATCTATTCCGGCCTGAATATGCACATCTACATATTTCAGGGTAACCAGCTTATCGCTTTCGCTGGTTTTAACCCCGGTTGAAATCATAGGTTGATCAGAAACCAGTAAAAGTGCTCCGGTTGGAATTTTATTGGCAAATCCTACGGTAAAAAGGGTCGCCGTTTCCATATCGATGGCAATTGCCCGGGTTTTGGTCAGGTATTTTTTGAATTTTTCGTCGTATTCCCACACCCGTCGGTTGGTTGTATAAACCACGCCGGTCCAGTAATCGTGACCATTATTTCGCAAAACGTGAGAAACCGCCCGCTGAATGTTAAATGCAGGCAGGGCAGGTACCTCGGGTGGCATGTAGTCGGAGGATGTTCCTTCGTTGCGGATGGCTGCTATGGGCAAAATAAAATCGCCCAACTGGTTTTTCTTTTTTAGGCCGCCACATTTACCGAGGAACAGCACTCCTTTGGGTTTCAGTGCACTAAGCAAATCCATGACGGTAGCTGCGTTGGGACTTCCCATTCCAAAATTAATGATGGTAATACCTTCTGCCGTGGCGTTTGGCATGTTTTTATCGCTGCCCGCAATGGGCACTTCAAAACGCAGTGAAAATTTTTCAACGTAATTAGCGAAGTTGGTGAGCAGAATGTATTCACCAAAATCTTCAAGCTTTTTTCCGGTATAACGCGGAAGCCAGTTATCTACAATTTCTTTTTTTGTTTTCATTTTCTTAAAATTACAGCAGAATCGTTTATTTTGTTCAAAAATGCAGGTCAACACAAAAGTACATTTTTCCGGTTGGCCTGCAATATTTGTTTAAAAGTTAAGAAGCAAAAAATGCCGATGCAGGAATTAAATTTACCCGTTTACGAATT
>JAHYIT010000206.1 GCA_019429205.1 Mariniphaga sp.
ACTGCAAAAATGAACCCTGTTGCAAATGAAAATTCGCAAATCACCATTGTGGCCGATTTGGACGACGATGTAAAATCAACTGTTGCTGAAGAGAAAAAAGACAAAAAAGACAAAAAGAAAGCAAAAGCCGCAACCACCAGTTGCTGCCCGCAAAAAGAAACGGTAAAAACCGGATGCAGTGCAGCACAGCAAAAAAGTTGCGCCGCCTCAAAAGTAACCTGCACTGAAACAGAGAAAAAAGAAGAGAAAAAGTAAAATACTTTTGCCCGGTAGCAGGTTGTATTTTTTAAGTGCCGGTTAACTTATTCATTTTCCGCACACGGAAAATTTCAGGAAACAGTTCAGTTTAGCGGATGAAAACTGAACTGTTTTTTTTACCCGACTGCCACTGCTCAGAACGTAACCATTTACCTGGATGCGGATGGCAAGGCTTCAACAACGGCTGCGGATATAAACAACGCCTCATTCGACAACTGCGGGGTCGCTTCTCTGGCTCTCGATATTACTGATTTTACATGCGCTAATGAAGGTGCCAATGATGTTGTCCTGACAGTAACCGATGTAAACGGAAACGAAAGCACAGCAAACGCAGTGGTGACTGTGGTTGACAACGTTCCTCCGGTTATAACCTGTATTCCAAATTTATCCCGTTATGTTATTGCATACGAAACATATTACACAGTAATTGGAGACGAGTTTGATGCCACTGCCACTGATGCCTGTGGTGTTAAATTTCTAACCTATAGATACAATGGTGTGGTAAGTGATAACTTCCCAACTTTGGAAGGTCTGCAACTTGAGGTTGGAGACCATACTATTGTCTGGACCGCAGTTGATGTAAACGGTAACATTTCAACCTGCACAACTGTAGTAACCGTTGAAAAACGCCCGACTACCCTCACCTACACCGGAGAAGTTGAAAAACAATACTCCGACCAGGTGGATTTGTCAGCTACTTTGGTTGACTATGTTTCAGGGGATGGCGTTGAAGGAAAAACCATCAAATTTACTATAGGTGACCAGTGGGTTGAGGCAGAAACAAATGAAGATGGTATTGCAACTGCAACGATTATTCTTGATTAGGATCCGTCCGGTATTTATAAAGTTCTGGCAGAGTTTGCAGAGGACGGCAGCTACCTGGGAAGCAGTGATGAAAAAGATTTCGACATTACCCCGGAAGATGCTTTAGTTCACTATGCCGGTCCACTTTTAATTGGTACTGTAAGACTGGAAGCAGCAATTGATTTACGGGCAGTGGTACAGGATATTGTTGATGATTCGAGAGGAGACATCAGAAATGCCAATGTTAAATTCAGGATACTCGATGAAGACGGAGATCACTTGAATTCTACTGAATGGATTGATGTTGCAGACCTTCTGTATCCATATACCGGCAGTGTTATGGGTGATCCATATAAAGTTGAACTTGGTAAAAATGAAGGTTTCGCCAACTATCAGGTAGAGGTGCTGGTAAATAATTATTACATTTCAAATGAAGATCCTTATTTGGTAACAATCTATGAGCCAGTAGGTGACTTTATCACTGGCGGAGGATACATTATCACTGAAAATTCTTCCGGCCTTTACCCTGCTGCTCCCGGATCGAGAACTAACTTTGGATTCAATGTAAAATTTAATAAAACCGGCAAAAATCTGCAGGGGCACTTGAATTTCATTTGGAGGACCGCCGACGGCAGAATCATGCAAGCAAAAGCCAATGCAATGAACTCTCTTGGGGTAAATATTGATGGCGATTGCAAAGAAGCTGTATTTGTTGCCAAATGCAATGTAGTGGATCATTCTGGACAAGCCTTGCATAATTCCGGTGGTCTGTTAATGTATGTAACGCTGACAGACTGCGGTGAGCCTGGCGAGTCTCATGATTTGGATTATATTGGGTTCACCTTGTGGAACGGAAATGAGTTGTGGTATTCCAGCGATTGGGATGGCATGCAAACACAGGAAATGGATCTTACAGCGGGCAACCTGGTGGTACATTCCGGATTTAGTCTTGGGGTTACTGACGAATCTGCAAACGTCAAAACAAAAGAGGCTCAGATTGCCACCAGCCTCGAGCCGGAAGTTCATCTGCCTGTGTTCAATGTTTATCCGAACCCGTTCAGCGACAGGCTGCGCATGGAGTTTGTTTCGGAAGAAACCACCCACGGCCGCGTTGATATGTTCGATATGACGGGAAGACTGGTGCAAACCATATTCAACCAACCGGTGGAAGCCGGCGAACTCTACCAGGCCGAATTTGTGCCCGGCAGCGAGGTAAGCAGTTTCTATATTTACCGTTTAACTCTTGGTGATGCCGTACGCAACGGAAAAGTGATATACAGGAAATAGAGTTAACGGAGTTTAATTTTTCAAAAGCGTGTTCCGCCTTGTCGGGACACGCTTTTTTTATCATGTTAAACAACCGGAAAAAAACGTTACTGGTATTCCCGGCGCTCTTTTTTTGATGATCAGACAGCGAGATATTTATTGCACAATTCAAACTTATCTCAAAAATCTGACTTCCACCCGGTTACAAAAGCAGCAGTTGCCTGTTTCAAAATTGGAAAAAGCCCGTGATATCAAACATTGTGCCTAAATTTGTTAAAAGCAAAACCAGACATAGGTGCTCGATGCCAAACGAAACGTTAATTACTGATAAACAAAATAATATATAAAACCCAGGATGCTGCCGGCAGAATTTATCAATAAAAAACATACAGAAAATCCTGAAAAAAAACAAAAAAAACTAACGTTGAATTTTTTCCCTTCGCGGGACTCCAAACTATTGTTTATATGCCTGATAACAAGTAATTTTCCTGTCGATTATGGACGAAATCATTTTTTTGATGTTTTAACCAAATTTTTTATAAACTTTTAAATTTTACAATCATGAAAAGAAAAATGTTTTTACTCGGATCGCTGGCTCTTATTGTTGCCGGCTCAATCTTCTGGAGCTGCCAGAAAGATGAAATTCTAATGAACCCTGATGGGGTGATGCTGAAAAATGCTTTAATCGGATTAGATGATTGTGATGATGGGTGTATTACAACAATTCAACAATATCAAAGCGACTTAATTAAAGGAGTTGGAGTTGATGTTGGAGATATCCAAGTTCATAATACAAAGCAGAATTTAATTGTAAAAGTCATAAGTGATGATTATGTAGCTAGCATAAGAGTTACTATTAATGATGTTGAATATTATTATGATAAGGAGAAAGATCCTGTAGCTTCAACAAATGTAACTTATTCTGAACCTTCAACTGTAGCTCCAAACAAAGGGAAGATTTTACGGATGACAGTAACACTTCCTCTTGCCGCTAATGTATCCTGCACTGAATTTAAAATCGATGTAGAAGTAGATGGTGGAGGTAAAGCCGAGGTAATCTATAAGCAATATGAATGGTGTGAAGATTGTGAAATTCGTGAGGAAACTGCTTTTGGTGGGGATATTAGTGTTGGTGTTAATGAACCTGGAAACTGGTATTATTACTTAACAGCAGAATTAGATGGAACTGGACAAGCAAAAGTTTGGGCAGGTCAAGATGAAGAAATTGGAACTGTAGTATTGAGTGGTGGTATTATTAATATTACGCTGAATGGTGATTGGAAACTCAAGGATGGAGAAGCTGAATCAGTAAAAGTTCAGGGATTAAATGATATACCGACAAGCAGGCTCCAGGGTAATGAATATTCATATAAAGGAACCAGTTTAACAGACATTGATGCAGGTGCTTACCCATTTTATATGATTCACCTGGATGTTGAAATTTGTGAATAAATAGTATTATAGTCTAACAATAAAAGGCTGCCACCAGGCGGCCTTTTTTGTTCCCCTGGCCTGACAAAGGTTCTTTCAAAAAAAACACCCGCAATAAAACTTCTGCGCTACACTTGCACCAGTTTGGGGCAAACAGGTATATAATCTGATTTTTGAAAGTGAATAAGTTCCCTATCTTTGCTACAGGCTGAATAAAACCAGTCGTAAACCTAAAGTGGAAAACGAAAATTCAATCATCTGGGAAAGTTTTCTTGCAGGGGACAAAGAGGCCTTTGCCCATTTGTATAATCTGCATGTGGAGGCGCTTTACCGTTATGGTACCAAACTTTGTTCCGACGATAACCTGGTAAAAGATGCCATACAGGAGGTTTTTCTCGATTTATACCTGAAACGGCAAAAAAACAAAACCAATCCCGAAAATTTGCACTGGTACCTCATCCTGGCGCTGAAACGCAACCTGGTAAAAAAAATAAAACGCAACCGAAAGCTGGCAGATGAAGCAGAGTGCGAATTGATTTTTGAACCCGAATACAGCATTGAAAAAGCCATTATTGAAAACGAAGAGGAAGCGGAATTAAACCGCAGGGTTAACGATGTACTGAAAAATTTACCAGCCAAACAAAAAGAGGCGTTGTACCTGCGTTATAATGAATCCATGGAATATCCTGAAATTGCGCAGTTGTTAAATATTTCTGTCGAATCGGTTCGGAAGCAGGTTTACCGGGCCTTGTCGTCCATCCGGAAGCAGTTTGGGAAACAGGGGTTGGTGTTGTTTTTATTTGGCGTACGGTAAATTTAAGAATTTTAATATTACGGTGCTACGCACCTTAATTCCATAAGGCATTGCCGTTTTCTACAAACCCGTCAGTTGCCGGGCAGGCATTTTGGTGCGCTGCACCTACTTCCCCGAACAACTGATAATCATTTAAAACCAGTGGCAGAGCTAAAAAATATTTTTTAAAAATCAAATTCCGCAAAAAGAACAGCGGCAGAGCCGCGAAATATTTGTAGCAGTAGGAACAATACATCAGATCGATAGGTGCAGCGCACCGTAATATTTGTAGCAGTAGGAACAATACATCAGATCGATAGGTGCAGCGCACCGTAATATTTGTAGCAACAAGCAATACAACAGAGAACCAGCGGCAGAGCCGCGAAATATTTGTAGCAGTAGGAACAATACATCAAATCGATAGGTGCAGCGCACCGTAATATTTGTAGCACCAACAGCATTACAACAGAACGAAAGGTGCAGCGCACCGGAATATTCTTATCAGCCCCAAATTGCAGATAACAACATTGAATCTAATATTCCGGTGCTACGCACCTCATTCCCGACGGATAAACGTCATTTGCTACAAATGTTGAGGTGCGCTGCACCCTGTCCTCTGAACAACAGATAATCATCTAAAACCAGCGGCAGAGCTAAAAAATATTTTTTAAAAATCAAATTCCGCAAAAAGGACAGCGGCAGAGCCGCGAAATATTTGTAGCAGTAGGAACAATACATCAGATCGATAGGTGCAGCGCACCGTAATATTTGTAGCAACAAGCAATACAACAGAGAACCAGCGGCAGAGCCGCGAAATATTTGTAGCAGTAGGAACAA
>JAHYIT010000207.1 GCA_019429205.1 Mariniphaga sp.
CAAGGTTCCATTTCTGATTAAATTCACCAATGTTGGGATATTGTGTGGAAAGCCAGCGGGCAAATGTATGTTTCGATTCGGACTGTTGTGCTGTGGCAAACATTTCAAAGGCAATGTCGTGGGCGCCAAAAGCCCAGTGGGGTTCGTTGCGCAGAAAATACCCAATGAGATACGGATCGCCTTTGAACGCTTCCAACTGGCTGCCAAACCGTTTGGCATTATCAAGGTATTGGGCAGCAAACACGTCGGGAAAGTCGCGGAACAGTTTCACTTCGGTTGAAGGGAATCCGCTGAGGGGCAAAACGTAGGGAATTTGTGCTTTCCGGGCGTATTCGATGTCCGACCAGTTGGCAATGGTGTTCAGCCTGAATTCGCGGATTTGCCCCGAGGTAATGGTTTCCCAGTTTTCGCGCCAGCTTTCCCCGAAAATCCGCATCAGGTTGGTTTTGTAATAATCCAGCAGCACCATATCGCCGCGTCCTGAAAAAGCTTCTTTAAAAACCGGGTCGTTTTTATCGGGAATCCATTGCAGTAAATCTTCCTGCCCGGAAATTACGCCCGTGGCATTGTCGCGGATGCAGTCAACACCCACCGAAACAAAGGCGTATCCTTCCGGATCGGCCAGCCACCATCGGTTGCCGTCGTGATGGGTGCGGAAAAATCCGGTGGCTTCAAATTGTTTGGCTTTCCAGCCGCCATATTTGCTCCATTTTTCAGGGAAAGTTGATGAGGAAGCATTGGCCAGTTGCGATTCCAGCAGGTTTTTTAAATCTTCTTCGCCGGTTGTTTTTCCAGGCCAGTTTTTGGCTGTCCATTGTCCGAACTGGTCAACCACTGGACTATCGGGTGCTGGAAACGGAACGGGCAATTCTTTGGTGAGGTAAACGGCAGCCACTTCAAATTCAGGTAAAAAATGAGGATTTTGAAAAGGCGCAAAACGGATGGCCACTTTGGAAATATCTTCGGGTTTCAAACGACTTCCCAGCACGGTTCCTTTTAGCTGGCGCGGAAAACGCGGCATAAAAATTTCCTGTCCGTTGAGGTGTTCCAGCGGGAAAATCACTTTGGTTTTCAGGTGGGGCAGCACGCCAATTTTTGCTGCCATGCGTGGAGTTTCCTTGGCATCACCAGCCAAATCACCACTTTGTGCAACAATGTTTCCGGCACGGGTTTCATTTCGGAAAAATTCCACATTCAGCACCGCGCTGAAATCATTTGGGTGCCAAATTTCGCAAACCAGGTATTTGGCTTCAGTCCAGATATGAGGATTTTTTTCTTCCCAAACAACCAGGCTTTGGTTTTCAGCAGTGGGTTTAATCTGCAAAACCTGTTGTTCAAACCCGGTTCCGTTTTGAAGTGTGCTGATTTCCGGATTCTTTGACTGCATATTTTTCAGACTGAATTCCTCTGAAGAAGGGGAAGAACAAGACAAAAGAAAGGCAACTGCAAAAATGGACAAGATGGTTTTCATCAGACTTAATTTTGATTTTGCATAAATATATTAATCTTCCGGCTTCAAAAAAAAAAATTCAGAAAAACTGACCTGCTTATTTCTATAAATAAATCATTCAAAGTTTTTTATAATAAAGTTGCGTAAAAATGCAACAATGTTTATATTTGATACGTTATTTAATTGAATCTAAAATGAATATTATTAGTAAACCTGATTTTAAGATCAAGCTTTTAAGAGAGGCAGGTGATTTTATAAGAAACTTGGACAAGGAGGCAAAAAAGCATGTTTACTTAAAACTTAGAAAGGCGCAGTTTGAAAATAATCCGAGAAAATTTTCCAAAGTAAGAGGTTTAATTTGGGAATTTAGGATTCCTTATAAAAATGTAACATTCAGATTTTATGCATTTTGGAGTAAAAAAGAGGATTCGCTTGTAATTGCAACACATGGAAAAATAAAAAAATCCAAAAAAGCATTAAAAAAAGAAATTGATAAGTCGGAACAAATAATGAAAAGATATTACCAAAATAATGAATAGAACAGAAATCAAATAGATAAGACGAGCTAAAATCAATCAATCAATTAAGTTCAATTTGACAAGAAATGCTATGAGAAAAACATCTACCTGGTCTAAATTAGGTGAGGAAATTGATCCTCGCCACGATCCTTTGTTGGATTCTATTTCCTTAGAGGATGCAATTGAGAGAGATATCGGAGAGCGGGGTACTCCCGCAAGGGAGGAATTTGAGGCCCAACTAAAAGTGGAACTATTGGGTGCTGAGATTAAAAAAATCAGGAAACAAAAAGACATGACTCAGACTGATTTAGGAAAGAAAGTTGGAGTTACAAAGTATCAGATTTCCAGAATTGAGGCTGATACTACGCATGTTAATATGCAAACTATTATTAAAGTCCTGAACGCTTTAGGAAAAGAATTGGCATTTAATATTATCTAACTCATATTATATGCAAGTTTAAAACGTAAAAGTGCAAAAAAGAAAATTTTAAATTTTACGTCTTCGCGCTTCTAAAACGGAAACACGATATAACTAAAGATTTATTTGGCAAAAAGCAATTGGCAGTTGGCAAAAGTACTTGCCAACTGCCAATTGCCAACTCAGTTTAGTTGACACAATTTATCTCTTCTTTGAAATAAAATTTGTTTTTACATTTCCTGTTTGGCTAGTTCAGTAGGCTTTTCGCCACTGGAAATGGCTTTCATTCTGAAACTGTACCGGTATTCTTTTTCAGTTAAACGATACTGATCGTGAGTCCGGGCGCCCCAACTGTTGTCGCCGCCAATACCCATTTGTTTGTAGTCCACGTTAACTGAAGTCAGGTCGCGCGGTTTTACATCGGTGGTGTGGCGGTTTACCACATTTACGCCTTCCACCTGACGGCCGTCGGTGCGTTCCATCGATTCAAAATCTTCCAGCAAATTGTGATGGGCGCTTACTTCCAGCAGCGGCATTCCCTCATAGAAAAGTCCGTTTCCGGCTGCATCGGTAATGGCCAGCCAGCGCACATCGGTTTTGTTGCCGTTTTCCTGCGGGCGCAAATAGGCCTGGTACTGGTCGGCCACGCTTCCTTTGTGCAAGCCAACAAACGCGCTGGTTTTGCGGTCCCAATAACTTTCGTGCGGACCGCGGCCCAGCCAGGCCATCTGGTCGAATTGGCGCGGCATAAGGAGGTTCATCCCCATTCGGACAATTTCAGAAAGATCGTCTTTTGTCATTTTGAAATGGTTGTCCACCACTACATCACCCGAGCCGTAAACTGCATAAACAGAACGGTAACCGGCAATTTTTTCTCCGGCTTCGTTCACCAGGTTAAAATTGAATATTACTTCGGCCAGGTTGTTGGCTTTAAGTTTATATGACACATCGGCCACCTTCCGGTTTTTCCCTGCATCGCGCCACACATGGCTGCGCTTGTGCAGGTTGTTCCCAAAATCGTTGTCGATGGGTGCGCGCCAGAAATTGGGAACAGGGCCGCTTTCAAGAAATTCGGTTTTACCTTTTTTGTAACTGCTCATTACACCGGCAGTTTTGTCGAACTCAATTGAAAATCCTTCACCTGAAACGGTTATGGAATTATCGTTTTCATCCACTGTTATTGCAGGAAAGTTCGCCAGGTTCACTCTTCCGGCAGGAACAAATACCGGCAGTTTAAACTGTTCGGCCGCCAGTTCAGTGCCGGGTTCCAACAAACCATCCTGATTTTTAAGGGCAGCTTTCAGCTTCAGGAAGTATTCCACGCCAGGTTCCGGATTAAGGGAAACATCGATATTTGCCGGAACAACTTCTCCGGGCTGCGCTTCAATTCCTTCCAGGTTTCCTGATTTAACCACATTTCCGTCGCCTGTAATTTCCCATGAAAAATTAAAATCGGAAAGGTTGCGGAAAGCGTATTTATTTTTGATGTTGATAATACCGTTTTTCAAATCTGCCGGATCAAACCCAATGTGCTGATATACTTTTTTTACTTCCAGGAGGGAAGGTTTTCCTTTCCTGTTCGGATCCACCAACCCGTTGTTGCAGAAATTGCCGTCGGAAGGCACATCTTCCGGGCCAAAGTCGCCGCCGTAAGCCCAGAATTCCTCTCCGTCTTCGTTGGTAGTAAGTAACCCCTGATCAACCCAGTCCCAGATAAAACCGCCCTGCAAAGCATCGTATTTTTCAATGACATCCCAGTAATCCTGCAGGTTCCCCACGCTGTTTCCCATGGCGTGTGCATATTCGCACTGGATGAGCGGTTTGGTGGGATTACCCTGTGCATAGCGCTCCATTCCTTCGATGCGCATGTACATGGGACAGGTGATGTCGGTGTTGTCACCTCCGTGCGCCTGTTCGTACTGCACAAGGCGGGTCTGATCTGCTGATTTGAGGTAGTCGTAAGTAGCCATAAAATTCACCCCGTTTCCGGCTTCGTTGCCCAGCGACCAGATGATGATGCATGGCTGATTTTTATCGCGTTCAAACATATTGCGTGTGCGGAACAAATGGGCTTCCTTCCAAATCGGATCTTTGGCCAGCGATTCTTCGCCGTACCCCATTCCGTGCGATTCGATGTTGGCCTCGTCGATAACGTAAAGGCCGTATTTGTTGCACAGTTCGTACCAAAGTGTGGGCTGCGGATAATGCGAAGTGCGGACTGCATTCAGGTTGTGCGCTTTCATGGTGTAAATGTCTTTCAGCATGGTTTCCTTGTCCACCACATGGCCGGTAACATCGTGGTGTTCGTGCAGATTGGCGCCTTTCAAGTAAACATACTTGCCGTTAATCTGTAAAGTGGCATTTTTAATTTCAATGGTACGGAATCCAACTTCCTGCCGAATGACTTCCACAATTCCATCTGCGTTTTTTAATGTGATGACCAGTTCATAAAGATTGGGGTATTCTGCCGACCATTTTTTTACATCCGGAAGCTGTGCCTGAAATGGAAGGTTTTGTTTGCCGTTATTCACTTTTTGTGAAAAAAATGCCACTTCTGTTCCGTTGTCGTTGAGAATAACTTCTATTTCAGTTGAGCCGGCATTTTCTCCCAAATTCATTACGTCCACATTCACTGAAAAAATTCCATCGGTATAGGTTTCGTCCAGGCCGGAAATTACCCTGAAATCCTGGATTTGTTGCTGACCACGGGCCAGAAGATATACGTCGCGGGTCATTCCGCTCATGCGCCAAAAATCCTGGTCCTCGAGGTAAGAACCATCGCACCAGCGGAAAATCTCAACTGCCAGTGAATTTGTGCCGGATTTCAGGTATTTGGTAATGTTGAATTCAGCCGGTGTTTTGCTGTCTTCGCTGTAACCAACAAACTCACCGTTTACCCAAACATTGAGCATGGAACTGGCTGCGCCAAAATGGAGAATTACTTCTTTCCCTTTCCAGTTTGAAGGG
>JAHYIT010000208.1 GCA_019429205.1 Mariniphaga sp.
TTAAGAATTCGTTTCATGAGTTTATTCCTTTCTCTTTAATTTGGAAATAAGTGAGAGATAAAAATCAGCATTTGTTATTTCTTTTCAAATTTTAAGTTTTTAACTCTACCAGCATCCAATTCAAATCCAGAGATAATTCCTCCTGTCCTTTGAAATCTTATGAGTCCAAATCCCGTTGCAAATTCATCCATGTCAATAATCGTACAATCCAGAACCGTTTGTTTGTTTTCTATTTTAGCCTTTAAAATTCCGTCTTCAAATTTAAAATTATAGTTAACATTCAATTCTTGACTATAAAAGCTGCCTGAGTAATTGTTTAATTCTATGCCTGAAACATCAACTTCTTTTTTTCTTTCAGCTTTTGTTTCTCTGCCGCCATATAGTATCGAAAGTGTTTGGGTATGTCCCTCTATAAGATGAGAAAATGTAAAACTTAAGTCGTTTTCTCCTGGTATTTGGAAAGTGTTTCCACATGTTTTTACAACATTGAACGATCTCTTATTCCAAGTTTGAAATACATTTAACGAGTCATTTTTGATGGTCAGGTTGAGGATAATACCTGGTTGTATTTCATAATTACCAGTTAATTGATTGATTTGGAATTCCTCAGCAGGAATAGTATTAACTGACTTATCATTTTCTGGTTTACTTGTTTCACTGAATCTGCCCTTCAACAGAACATCTGCAACCTGATTGGCCTTTAATGTAGGGTTTGCGTCACTCCTGTTGGCGAAAAGGACAATGGTTAACTGTTCTTCAGGGAATCGTAATATATCTGCCCTGTAACCCACAAAAGCACCTCCATGTCTTATGGTTTTTAGGCCATTGTACTCACCAATCATCAAACCGGAAGCGTAGGCAATAATATCCCCATTATTCAGCACGCCCTGTTTGGTCATTTCTTCCCAAAATGTTTTACTTAATACATTTGAGCTGTAAAACGCGTCATCCCATTTTTTTATATCATTGATTGTGGTAAAAATCCCACCATCGCCAATCATACCCAATGTGGTCATACTAATTTTAAAGTTGCCATTTTCTATTATTGCATATCCAGTGGCTCTGTTTTTAACTATTCGGGTATGGTCGTTATGAAAATGGGTACTGCTCATTTCCAATGGTTCGAATATCTCTTTCATGGCAAAATCAGCCATATTCATTCCCGAAACTTTCTTTACAATTTGACCTAAAAGCCAGTATCCAGAATTACTGTATAAATATTCTTCGCCCGGTTTGAAATTAAGGTCTGACTGATTGACTAACCATTCCATAACGTTATCGTCAGTGTAGTAGTCATCATCTCCTAATCCTTTTAAATAGGCCAACTGCAAATAATCTCTAATTCCGCTGGTATGATTTAACAAATGCCTAAGTGTAATTTCTTCAGCATAATCAGGGAAATCAGGGAAAAAACCTTTAAGGTTATCATTTAAATTTAGTTTTCCTTGTTCAGCCAGAAGGATAATGCAGGCAGCCGTAAACTGTTTGGAAGTTGACCCGATTCTAAAAACTGAAGAAGGAGCATTTGGAATGTCGTATTCCATATTAGCCAAACCATAACCTTTGGCATATATTAATTCTCCATCTTTTATGATTCCCAAAGCACAGCCCGGAGTGTTCGGATTATTCCATTCAAAGAATAAGCTGTCAATATCCTTGCTTTCTTTCAATTGTCCAAATGAAAAACCCGCAATTGAGCAGAAAAATAAAATTAGAAATTGTTTTTTCATAACTTCTGTTTTTTTACAATTAGGTTAAACAATTAAAGCTTAAAAGTGTAGGTATATTTCAACAGTATTGTTCTGCCGGAAGAGAAGGGAAGGCTGGGGGTAAGCCTGTGAATGTCGGTATTCAATCCTTCGTCATAAACAATATAAAAATCATTTCCCTCCCGCGGGTTGTACCTGAAACGAACGTTTCCGATCACCCGCTTTATGGCCGTGTTATATTGAATAAAAGTGGCGAGCGAGGTGGTGGTAGTCAATGTCATCAGGCCGGTGAAACCCACGATGTGATTGGTAAAGCGCATATCCCTTTCGGGGAAATCAACATAATCGAGGTAATAGGAGAGTCCGAGATCAAAGTCAGTACCCACTTTCAGTTTCGGATTGGCATAAAATGAAACCCTCCAGCCATCATAAAACCATCCTGCCGTTGCTGATATGGAACCTGAAAGGTTTTTTGCCCTGGAGGTAGAATACCCTGAAGAAAAATACAAGAACGAATAATGTCCTGGTGGTACCTCGGCCTGGTAATTGCCTAAAATGAGCGTTTCTGAGAGATCTTCAGCAAACCAGTATGCCGACACATTGCCTCCAAATCCTTTTCTTGCTTCCCAGTAAAATGTGCCAGTGACATTAGTGGTTTCCTGTTGATCACTTTGGGTATTCCAGTAATTATGCCCCGAAAGGGCGAGCCTGTAATACCTCAAAAAAGTATTTCCTTCGGGCAGCCAGCCATACAGAATTTTGCCAACAGGCCCCTGGAAATTCAAATTTCTTTCAAATCCAATTCTTGGGTAATAGGTGTTTCCAGCGTAGGTATAAGCGAAATCATACCCTAAACCTACCAGACTGCGGCGTTGCCATTGAAGCAACAGCCTGGTTGGCGATAATTCAAAGGGATTGTTGTCAGATTCATTCTGGAATGTCTGTGCCAATTTCAGGTTCAGGTATTCGTCACCTGTGAGCCTGAAAAGCCCATCCAGGCCATAAGCCAGGTTGTATGTCCCGTCCATCCCCAAACGGCTGGTAACCATGCCCCCTACATAGGAGTTCTGGTTCAGAACGCTTCTTTTCAGTCTAAGCACACCAAAGTTTTCACTGGGGTTTTCTTCAAACTTTTCTGTCTGCATATTCAGAAATCCCATATCCCATTCCCCTATTCTCCCCGTAAGCCTTATACCGCCATAAATCCTGACAGCGTTTCCCTGGTGCAGCCCGATCCTTCTGCTGTAAAACAAATTGTTTCCCTCAAGAAAAGAGAAATCAAACACATCGGATTTTTCCTGGAAGAACACCCGCTTTTCCGGAAAATAAAGCGAATACCTTGTCAGGTTGATCTTCTGGTCGTCGGCTTCCACCTGGGCAAAATCCGTATTGATGGTAAGATCAAGCGTAAGGTTATTTGTTATGCTGTATTTTACATCGCCTCCGGCATCATATTTAAAATCGGAATTCATTTCATAGGCGCTGCCGGCCTCATTTAATGCGTATAGCTGGCTTAACCCCCCAATAACATAAGGCGTGATATAGAGAGGATTGGTTGCCTGTAAACCTTCAAACTCAATTACCCTTGATAGCGAGGGACGGTAGTAAGGAGAACTCAATTTTGGTGAGGTTTGGGGAAAGGTTGAAAGTTCTGGGATAGCCGGGCTCCACCTTACAATAAGGAGTCCCATCTGGGTTTTACCGTTGTTTACCTGAAAGCGAAGACTGGAAAACGGAACCCGGATTTCAGCCGTCCAGCCTTCATCCGTAATGGCTGTTTTTACATCCCAAAAGGTGTTCCAGCTTCCGTTGAAATCTCTGTCTTCGTCTTCACAATCGTTTTTTATGCTCCCATCCGATCGGGTCCCATTGGGGTTTGTCATAAAGGCAACGGCATTTTCCCGGTCATTAAAGGTATCTAGGATAAATCCAAACCAGCTGCTCGACCTGTCACCGTAATCTCTTTTCTTTCCAACGGCCCTTAAATTCCGTATATCATTATATTTCAGTATTCCGGAAACATAAAAATATTCGTCATCATAGGCAATCTTAATTACAGATGTTTCGCCCGGTTCTTTCCCGAAAGCGGGAACAATAGTTACCATGGGCAGGGCTTCGATGGATTGCCATACGGCTTCATCGGGAATTCCATCAAAAATAATCTCCCCGGAAATTCTGGTAACCATGTAAGGTTCCGGAGTATCCGGGCCATTTACCGCCTTAGACGGTGAAAAAGCATTTGCTCCGGGGCAATTATAAAAAGCGCTTTCCCCGAATTTCTCAAAAACAGAGTCCTGCCCCACCAGCGTAGTTGCAGTGAGCAGGATTGCAGAGAGAAGAATTGCTTTTTTCATGGCGACTACTTTTTAAGTTTTCAACTTTTATTTTTCAGTTCCAATAAAAAACCGTTAACAAGAATCACTTTACAGGAATTATCGCATTGTTTTGGTCTTACCTTAACTTTTGGGTACAAATATGTTCCGGGTCAAATTTCCGGTAATTGCTGACAATCCTCCCGTTACTCCTCCCAGAAGGGCAGTGAGCAGCACTACCAGCAAACCATGTGGCAAAGAAAAAAGGGAAGCCAGCCTTGCCGCCAGTATCCCATCATTCACATACGTGATGTATGCGGCCATAATTCCCCATAAAAGAAAAATCCCAAGGAATCCTCCCAGAAAAGCCTTTCCGGGTTTTTGGATGAACAGCCAACCGTAAATAAAACCTGCCAATCCGACGCTCCACCAAGGCAGAAAGAGCTGTAAAATCAGTGCCATAACAGCAACAAGTATCCACTTCATAGTTTCCGGTTTTATAGGTTTTCAAATGTTTTCTGTCAAAAAGTTATTTGGGCTTGAGAATCAGGATGTTTTTATTTTCCTTTGCTGCGCTTTCCAAAGAGGGATAAAGCTTCAGCGTGTAATAGTTACCCTGGGCAAAGTCATTTACAAACAAATTGTATCCTCTGGTGGCCGGATTGCCTGTCTGACCACCTGGATATATCCCCCATGCCTGTATTGTGTCGCCTAAACTTACCACCATACGCCATGAAGGAGCAAGTGAACCCCGGATGGCGTTCGGTGAATCACCACTCCCACCCACCTTAATCCGGGGATGATTGAGGGCCTGGATGTTAAGCAGGTGATTGAGTGTTAAACCGTTAATTTTCCACCATTGCCAGTTGTCCCATTCCTTTCCACGTTCTGCCTCCAGCACAGTGAGGGTATTATTAAGGCTTTGCGCCAGCAGTTCTGCAGTCGCTGGTAAATTTCCAAACAACTGCCTGTAAACATCAGCAGGGTAATCATGAAAAAGAACCATAAAGGTAATGTCAGGGTACGGACGGAATGGACTGAACTCACTGACTGGTTAAACAAACGGCTTCCAGAGCAGTGAAGACATCTCTCTCCTCCAACGCTCAAAGATGGTTGTTGCAATACTTTCGGGTTCATTTACCCTGTTCCAGTCCCGAAGATACTGAAGAGCTTTTGTTTCAGGTGAAGACTCCCCGGGAATGGTATTTTTTGAGTACCAGGCCATAACACTGTCGAGCATC
>JAHYIT010000209.1 GCA_019429205.1 Mariniphaga sp.
AACCCCTTTCGAGGATGATGAAGAGGTTTTTTACGAAGAGGACGAAACTTTTTCGGTGTTCATTTACAAAACCAAGTCGGAAAAATATGTGATAATCGGCAGCAAAAGCACACTCACTTCCGAATACCGTTTTCTGGATGCCAACAATCCCGACGGTGAATTCAAAATCATTCAGCCCCGCACCCGCGGCCTGGAATATGCGGTGGAACATTTTGGCAACGATTTTTACATCCGCACCAACCTCGATGCCCTGAATTTCAAACTGGTAAAAACACCGATAACGGCAACTTCAAAAGAAAATTGGCAGGAGGTTATTTCTCATCGCGATGACGTTTATTTTTCTGATTTTGAAATTTTGAAGGATTATCTGGTGGTTTCAGAACGGAAAGAGGGACTCACTCATCTGCGCGTGTTGCCATGGGAAGGTGCAAATGAATACTTTATTGATTTTGATGAAGAAATTTATACGGTTCGTGGCAATGTGAATCTCGATTTCGATACCGAAGTTTTCAGGTTCAGCTACACATCGCTCACAACACCCAATTCCATTTTCGATTTCAACCTGAAAACCAAAGAGCGCAACCTGCTGAAAGAGGAAGAAGTTCTGGGCGGTTTCGACAAAGACAATTACGAAACCAAGCGCATTTACGCCACTGCCGGAGATGGTACACAAATTCCCATGTCGCTGGTTTACCGGAAAGGCTTGCAGAAAAACGGCAACAACCCGGCGCTGATTTTCGGTTATGGCTCTTACGGTTATACCATGGACCCAACATTCCGGCTCCCCATTCTTCCCTTACTCGACCGCGGTTTTGTATATGCCATTGCCCACATTCGTGGAGGGCAAATTAACGGCCGTTCGTGGTACGAGGACGGCAAACTGCTCAACAAAATGAACACCTTCACCGATTTTAACGATTGCGCGCAACATTTGATTGAAGAAGGATACACAAACGAAGAAAAACTGTTTGCCAAAGGAGGCAGCGCCGGCGGTTTGCTTATGGGCGCCTGCATAAATATGCGACCTGATTTGTACAAAGGGGTGATTGCCAACGTGCCCTTTGTGGATGTGGTTACCACCATGCTCGACGAAACCATTCCGCTTACAACCAGCGAATACGACGAGTGGGGCAATCCGAATAACGAAAAATACTATCACTACATGCTTTCCTATTCACCTTACGACAATGTGAAACCTCAGGAATATCCTGCGTTGCTGGTTACCACCGGTTTGCACGATTCGCAGGTGCAGTACTGGGAGCCTGCCAAGTGGGTGGCTCGCCTCCGTGAGCTGAAAACCGACGACAATCCGCTTATATTCCACATCAACATGGATTACGGGCATGGCGGCGCTTCGGGCCGGTTTCAGTGGATTAAGGATACCGCGCTGGAATATGCATTTATTTTCGATTTGCTGGAGATGCACCAGTAGAAAATAAGTTGTTCATTCAACCTGAATTAAATTTTTAGTAAAACAACAACTTAAAACAATGAGAAAAATCCCGTTTTTCACATTCATTTATGTCGTATTAAGTTGTTATTTCCTTTCCTGTCAAACGGGAAAAGGGAATCATGAACAAACGGTTTATCCTGAGGAATATAAACATGCACTTCGGAATCCGCATAAAGGATTTACCAACAGGGGCTTTTCTGAAAACAACGAATGGGCTACGCTAACACACAGCTACATAAAATGGAATGAAATTGAAAGAGATTCAACCGATGGAATTGAATGGATAACAGAATGGTGCAATGAAAACTGGGCGGGAGTTGAAGACAAAAATATGAAAGTTATTCCGCGGGTTTACCTGCATTGGGATGGTGACCGCACTTTCTGGCCTGATGATTTGAAAACCTTTGATTATTCCAGTCCACAGTTTCAGCAGCGGTTGGAAAATTTGATATTTAAGCTGGGCGAATGCTGGAATGCTGATCCACGTGTAGCGCATATCGAAATGGGAATAATTGGAAAATGGGGCGAACATCATAGCCCGGGGCCAGCAAAAGAAGTTGAACGAATTCTTGGCGAAGGTTTCCGAAAGGCATTTCCGGATAAAAAAGTTTTGGTTCGTCATCCATGGGAGTTTAAGGAATATAAATTTGGTATTTACTGGGATTCATGGGCGCATTATGACCAGATGGATTCGCACGGACAGGGCATTTATGATCTGGGAGAAAGATGGAAAACAGAAATTATAGGGGGTGAAACCGCCTACGACTGGGGAAACTGGAAAATTCAGCCGGGAATCAATCCTACTTCCACTGTCAGAGATTCAGTTCACCGAAATTTCCTTATCAATACTGTTCGTTGGTTGCATTGCACGCAGCTTCGCTGGGTTGCCAATTATAATCAGTCCGATTTTGTTGCCAGGAAAGGTGCCGAAGAGATTCAAAAAGCTTTTGGTTACAGGTATGTAATTGATAAAATTACCTGGCCGGGTTATGTGGAAAAGGAAAAGGAATTTGTGGTTTCTTTTACCGGGCGGAATATCGGGTCAGCCCCTTTTTATTACGATTGGCCGGTTGAATTTTCATTGCTTGATAAATTCAATAATGTGGTTTGGACTGCTGATTTTGAGGGAATCGATATTTTGTATTTTAAGCCTTTATTGTGATTTTCGTTGAAATCAAAATATAAACCTTCCACAGGATGAATAAAAAACTACAACTGGCTGTATTTCTGTTTATTATTTTCTTTGTTTTTCAAAAAACCATTGATGCTAAAGTTTGGATAATTTCAGATTCAAATCTTGAAGTGCGTTTTAACGATGAAACTGCATTGTTGAGTGTAACAGACAAGCGATGCAACAAAACCTGGGAACAGGTAGAGTTGATAAAAAAATGGACTTCGGCGAAAACAACACAGACCAAAAATTTACTGACGATTAGTCTTTCAGGAGAATTTCCACTGGAGGTGATTTTAAAATTAACAGAATCATCAGCGCTTGAAGTTGAACTGATTGCCGATGCAAAAGCTCCGTTTGAAAAACTGTCCTTTCCGCCTGCATTTCAAACCCCGGACGAAAACCACTACCTGCTTTTTACCGATGGCGAAGGTTTTCTGCTAAAAGCCGATGATACGGAATATGGAATCGGACGGCAAATCATGCATTCCATGCGTGGCCTTTCCATGCCGTGGATGGGAATTACCGACAGCAAATTCGAAACCGGCTATATGGCCATTTTGGATACTCCCGATGACAGCGAAATATGGGTAAAACGATACGATGGGCTTATTTCCTTTGAACCGCTCTGGATTTCCCAAAAAGGAAAATTCGGGTATGACCGGAAAATAACTTACCATTTTTTCAGTGAGGGCGGTTATGTTGCCCAGTGCAAAAAATACAGGGAATATATCTGGTCAAAAAATGAGGTGCCATTCACCTTAACTGAAAATAAAAGAGCTCGGCTATCTGTCCGGAGTTTATGAATTGCTCAGGGATGTGCATTTGCGCGATACGGTGGGAACCATCGATCCAGATAACCGAAAAGGAACCTGGCTAAACAGGTTCCGCTATCCGGGTCTTTTCCATACAATTGCGTTGGTTGAAAAAGATGGGAGCAATCATTATTCGGGATTTGGGTACGATATCAACCCGAAAACCATCACTTCACTTATTTCAGAAATCCGTACCGACCGTGAAATGGAAGTTTATCCGCACGAATCGTTTTTTCTCGACGGCTTTTTGGCGAGCGGTATCTTTGAAGACTATGGCACGGAAAACCCGCTTACCCGCTCCGAATACAAACAGGCTGTGATTGAAATGAACGAATATTTTGCAGATTAGTACGATGCCATTGTAACTACCTGGCGATGGGACGATGCCAGTCACCACATGCCTGAAATCTGGTGGAAGAAAGACTTGTTTGATATTTTGTACGGAACAGCCCCGGTATGGTGCCTCGACCGCCCGCGTTGGGAAAAATTCAGCGAAACCTTTATTGAAAGTTATAAAAACATTGGACACTGGCTTGAACAGATAGGCTACGACGAAATGGTTTCGCACCGGTTCGTAACCCCCGATCACCAGGTTCAGGAATCCGTTTTTTCTTCAGGGGAAAAAGTAATCGTTAACTTCGGAGATTCAGAGTATCTTCATGAGGATAAAACTATTTCAGCCCGCTCCTTTTTGAAAATTAGTGAATAGATGGTTATCGGGCCTGGAGAATTCTTTCGGCCTGAACGGAACTATAGTTTAGGGTGCAGTTCTCATATTACGTAGCTAATTTGTTATAATACCTCTCTGCAAATTCATTCCAAAATCCTTCCCATCTATTCGACTTTACTATCGCTCTCAGGTTGAGTATGGCTTGTCCGCCTTTTATAGACCAGCGCTGACCACTAGGGCACATACGTTGTTTTACCACTGATTTGCAGGCAGCCTATATCACTCCGCTTCCAATTGGCCAACCCTTTTCAATATAATCCGCATATTGAATAAATTTTTTGTGCTTTTCCCTTTGTTTAAATAATGCTTGTCACCCGATTCAAGGTAAGTAACCGGCTCATCCCTCGATTCAAAATAGCCCTTAACAATATGGCACCCCAAATCGCTTACCAATTCCTTTATCTGCCCGATAAAACCTACGGCGGATTGGAAATCCAAATCATTTTTATAACCGTTTTCACAAATTGTCATCATCTTTTGTTTAATTTATTCAATTGATGATTTGATAATCTTTTCTAAGGTTGTCTTTTGCTCCTGCATAACTGTTAATTTTAAGATGTTTATATATTAACAAGCGTGAGCAATTTTTGATCAAATTATTGTAAATCTGCGTAATACAAGATCGCCACCCATTTTTAATAAAAACACGAAAAGATCTCCATAGAATTTTTTTTTAAAAAATAACAATTAGATAACATATTCTTATTTTTTTTATAAATTTGATTATTAAAAACAATAATAAAACTTGCCTATGGGATTAAATTCATTCTAAAAAAAACTATTTTCAACTGTTCCTTTATTTTTTAAGTTATAACTTAAAAAAGTAAATTAAAAATTAGTAAAAGTGATGTTAATTGCTTATCTTCAGCTCGTTATAAAGAAAAGATTAGACAAAAAACATCACTTTCAGGATGAAAAATACAAAGAAAAAATTACACGGCCAATCAAAAGTTGTTAAAGCCTCATTTACAGGGAATAACATTACCAGGTATTCAGGACTTAATACAGTAGCAAAATACATGAACAAGCAAGGCATCATAAAATCAGTCAGCACCCTATTTCC
>JAHYIT010000210.1 GCA_019429205.1 Mariniphaga sp.
CCGCCTTATAACGAAGATTACCGCGTGGCCCAAGTGGATGAGGAAAAGGGCGTGGTTATCGACTGGGAAATTAAAAAGGTGCGCCAGGAAATGGAGTACCACTATTACCCGGTTTACTACCGTTTTGCCAAAGCCGAGTATGCCATGAGCGATGGCGGTTTCAGCGGAGGAGGAGCCCAACAGGGCAGTACGTTTGGCATTGGAGGAAGCATGGCACGGTTCGGGTTGTACAGCAACTATTTGTATGCTGTTGACCATTCCACACTGTACATTTTCGATGTGAAAGACGATGATAACCCGCACAGCATTGGCAACCAGGGTGTGGGCTGGGATGTGGAAACCATGTTTATTTACGACGGGCACATGTTTTTTGGAACCCGCTCGGGGATGCGGATTTTTAACCTCGATGTGGCAACAGTTCCTAAGTATGTTGGAGAGTTTTGGCACATTACCAGTTGCGACCCGGTGGTGGTTGCCGATGGCTACGCTTATGTAACGCTTCGTGGCGGAAACCAGTGCGGCAGCAACGTAAACCGGCTGGATGTGCTGCAACTTTCAGCCGATTATAAAAACACCACGCTTTTGCAGTCGTACCCCTTAAACGGGCCTTACGGACTGGGAATTGACGGAGATATTCTGTTCGTGTGCGACGGCGATGCCGGCCTGAAGGTTTATGACGTTACCGACAAACAACACATCGATGACCACATGATTGCCCGTTTTTCGAACATCAATACCTACGACGTGATTCCGGTGAACGGATACCTGTTTATGATTGGCGACGACGGTTTCTACCAGTACGATTACTCTGATTTAAATGACATTCGCCAGGTAAGTTTTATCCCGGTGAAGGAAAACAATTAAACAATGTTCAGAACTTCAGTCATACTATCACTTAACGTGATGGTATGACTTTTAATCAAAAAAAACTATTCATGCGAACGCTTTTATTAATAACCTTTTTATCCGTTTTTATCCAATCCGTTTTTGCACAAAATGAAAAAGTCAGGGTGTTTTTAAAAAACGGTTCTGTTTTTTCAGGAAAAATTATGGAGCCGGACACTCCGGATGTTTTTAAAATGCAATCGCGTAAAAACATGCTGGTATTCCCCAAAACGGATATCGACACAATTCTTTACCGAAATACAGCAATTAAACAGGCTCTGGTAGAGGTTCCCTGGTTTTTTAAAGTGGATGGCGGTGTTCTTCCGGGGAATTCCGAAAATGAAGAGAGTGCCCCGCAGTTTTTCCATGGTTCATTCAATTACGGGTTAACCGGAAATTTTTTTGCAGGTGGCGGAACGGGGGTTGAATACTACATGGAACAGACTTTTATCCCGGCTTTTGCCAATTTTGAATTTAAGTTCAGGCAAACCCGGTTTTCACCGCACCTTTTTCTGAAAGCCGGTTATCTTTTTCCCGGCGAAGTGCAGCAACCGTCAGAATTGTATGACAACAACGACTCGCGCAACCTGCCGCCCAAATACCTGAAAGGCCATGGCGGAGTGATGCTGAATCCCGGATTTGGGTTTACTTCCATGTTCGGGCCAAACCTTGGGTTCAGTATGGCAGCCGGCTACCGGCACCATGCGCTCAATTATTCAGGAAAAGACAAATATGAACTGGAGCAACGCTACAACAGGATAAGCTTATCCCTCGGTTTAATTTTTAAATAATGTGGTTATGAAAACAAAAAGTATAAAATGGTTCGGAATCTTTCTGATGGTTTTTTCCATCTCAGGGTGCAAAGATGTAATTTACGAAAACGATCTGCGTAATGTGCCGGTTTACATGACCTACAATGAATTGCGTTCGGCAGTAAAACAACAAACACCCCGCAGTCTGGTCAAGCCGGGTAAAATCTACTTTAAAGACGGATTTATTTTTATTAATGAGGAACTGAAAGGAATTCATATCATCGACAACCGCGATCCGCACAACCCGGTTAATTCAGCATTTATCGAAATTCCGGGGAATATTGACATGGCCATTAAAAACGATGTGTTGTATGCCGACAGTTACATCGACCTGGTAGCCATCGACATTTCTGACGTGAACAATCCGAAAGAAGTGGAGCGCATTCCCGAAGTTTTTCCTTACACCGTTCCGGAGATTAAAGACGCCAACCTGCTGATGGCAGAAGTGGATGAAAAAAAGGGCGTGGTGGTTGACTGGGAAATTGATTACGCCCGGTTGCAGGTGGAACGAAAAAACTACCCCATTTACCGCAGCGGCTGGTATGGCGAAAGAATGTATATGGATGCCGCTTATGCCAATTTTGCCTCCGTTTCGTCCACCTCGCAAAGTATTGGCGGATACACCAGCAGCACCCAGGGAAACTCGTTTGGAATTGGCGGTTCCATGGCACGGTTCGGACTGAACGGTGATTATTTATATACAGTTGACTCTGAGGAGTTTCATATTTTCAATGTGGAAAACAGCGAAAAACCCGTGCTTGCAAGTGAAAAGGAAGCCGGGCTCGACATCGAGACCATGTTTATTCACGATGGCCACATGTTTTTGGGAACCATGACGGGAATGTTGGTTTTTTCACTGGCCGACCCCGAAAATCCGGTTCAGATTAACAGTTACAGCCACGTGCGCAGTTGCGACCCGGTGGTGGTGCAAAACCACATTGCTTATGTAACGCTGCGGGGTGGAAATGAATGTGGCCGTACCGTGAGCAAGCTGGACATACTTCAGCTAAGTACCGACTATAAAAATTCTACTTTGCTTCATTCCTACACCATGAAGGAACCTTACGGACTGGGAATTGACGACGAAATTCTTTTTGTGTGCGATGGCAAAGACGGACTGCTGGTTTACGATGCCTCCGATTTGGCGTTTATTGAAAGCCGGAAAATTGCCCAATTTGCCGAAATTGATGCGTTTGATGTGATCCCATTTAACGATTTCCTGTTTATGATTGGAAAAGACGGTTTTTACCAGTACGACTATTCCAATCTGCAGGACATCCAACAGATAAGCCACATTCCGGTGCAGGAATACAATTAAACAATGTAAAAACGTTATTTTCAGAATCTTAACCTTAGTAGCGAAGATTGTACCCCCATTACAATAACCTTATTTTTTAATCTGAATTCCGCCAAAATAAGGTGAATAAGGTTGGGGTTTTGTGGGTGTTCTGCCCGGCTACTGAGGTTAGGAGAGAAGAAAAATAAGGTTTTTTTTCTGGTTAAATCCGGCGGAATTATATGTTTTAAAAATCCCTATTTACCTTCCCCTTCCACCAGAGCAATCTCTTCTTCGGTTAACCCGTAAAGCATGTAAACCAACCGGTTGATGCGGTTTTCGATCAGGCCACCAAACCTGCATCTATTTTTAAAGTATAACCCAGCTTTTTCATCATATTATCACAATCTTCCCAGTAAAGCCCGAATGTTTTAACATCGGCCAATCCAGGTTGTGCAAGAATATCACGAATTAACTCCGTATCCTCTGGTTGTTTAAAAACCTTATTTTCAGAATCTTCACCTTAGTAGCGAAGATTGTCTCCCCAATACAATAACCTTATTTTTTAATCCGAATTCCTCCAAAATAAGGTGAATAAGGTTAATTTTTGTGGGGGTTCTGCCCGGCTACTGAGGTTAGGGAGAAGAAAAATAAGGTTTTTTCGTCTGGTTTAATCCGGCGGAATTATATGTTTTAAAAATGCCTATTTGCCTTCCCCTTCCACCAGAGCAATCTCTTCTTCGGTTAACCCGTAAAGCATGTAAACCAACCGGTTGATGCGGTTTTCGGTGTGGTTGATGCGGGTCTGTAGTTGTTCGGTTTTTGAAGGGATTTTGGCGGTTTGTAGTTCTTTATTTAATTGGATGAGCAATTCAACTTTCTCTCCTATTTCCTTTCCTGATTTATTATTCAGTTCGGGAACGGGAAACTGAAGAATATCCCGAATCATAATTTGCGGAAACGTATCGTCATCACTTATCTGAAATTTTTTTCGAAAATACCAACCTATTAACGATGAGTTCAAAACACCTGTCAGAGCCGGATAGGAATAATTTTCATCCTTTATTTTCAGAACAAAAAGAAGGGTGTTACAATACGATGTGTAAGGAATATAATTGGAAATTAATGTTTTGCCGGTTATTTTGCGAATAAGAATTTTTTCTCCTTCAAAAACTTCTGGTTTTCTGGGAGCAGCAAGCCATTCACCATAATTAATCCAATTATTTTTTTGCCATAAAAGTTGATATCTTCCAATATGTTTACCATCAAAAAGTGGTTGCCAATCTTGTGTTTTTTGAAAATCTGCTGTAAACGGTTTTGTATCTCTTATGTTTTTTGTTTGGGCTGGATTTCCTTTTCCTACTTCGTATGCTTTTATGCCTGAAAACATTTCGGCTATCTCTGAAATTTTCCTCCTGTCTATTTCAATTTTTTCAATTAAATCATTTTCAGCGGGATTAGTTTGAAGATTAAATGCATCTTGTTCATGCCAGATTTTGGTGTTTGTTTTAAAACTGCGCTCCGGTTTGTTCAGATTTGTAATGACCGATTTTTTATTAAAAACAGTCGCCAAAACCCCTGTTTGATGAAATTCCTGGGTTGTATGTGCCTTTTCCGTCAATAAAATTATGGTATCAACTGTTGCCCCGGAAAACACATTTGAAGGCAATAATACCATTTCTCCAAGTTTAGAATTTTGAAGCAAATATTTTCGTGAAGAAGAAGTAAATCCCAGATTTAAAAGCGTATCTGGTATAATAAATCCCAGACTGCCTTTGTCTTTTAATAAATTCAATCCTTTCTCAATAAACAGCAAATAACTTTCACCCCGCCAAACCGAAGTCTTGTAATTCGTTTTAAAATAGGTCAATTCTTCGGCTGTAAAAGCTGCTCCGTAAGGCGGATTCCCAATCACCGCATCAAATCCGCCATTTTCAAATACTTCGGGAAAGGCGCGTTGCCAGTTGAAGGGTTTGATTTTTTTCTCTTCGCCAAAGTCGAGCACCGAGTCGTAAAAATCGGTATCCACCAAACTGTTTCCGCTTTTGATGTTTTCGCCCAGGTTGGGCAAAATGCGCTCGTGCCAAAGTTTCTGCTGTTGCGCAATGGAGGTTTCGGTTTCGCCCTCCATACATTTCAGCAGCAGGCTCAGCTTGGTCACTTCCACCGCGTTCACATCAATGTCAACCCCGTAAATGTTGTTCAGTAAAATGCGCTTTTTTTCTGCCGAGGTGAGGTTGCCGTCGGGCGTAA
>JAHYIT010000211.1 GCA_019429205.1 Mariniphaga sp.
AGAAGTAGATGATTTACGAAACGCTCCAGATTTTAAAAGAACAACTTGAGAATTTTTTTTCGGATATTGGTCTGGGAAAAATAATTGCACTCGAAAACATTGCACTGTGGGAGTCGGGGAGTGATGATGCTACCCGTGTTGATGACAAAGTTGTTATCTCATTATTGAAACTCGAAGAGGAAGTCATCCTAAGAAACACTCCACATTTTAAGGTGAAGGATACAAAAACCGAATATAAAAATCCACCTGTTCACCTGAATCTGTATCTTTTAATTGCTGCCAACTGCGACACCTACGATAAATCGCTTAGGAGTATTTCAAAGGTGATCGAGTTTTTTCAGGGAAAGAAAGTGTTCACATCGGCAAATACGGTTTACAACCGCACGAATGTAGCATTTGATGTATTGGAACATTTCAAATTTAGTTTGGAATTATACACCCCAACTTTTGAAGAACTTAATAATGTATGGGGAACATTGGGCGGCAGGCAATTGCCTTCGGTTATTTACAAAGTTCAGCTCATCCAAATTGAGCGCGATAAAAAACTGGCTGCTTCTGAAGTTATTACACATATTGGCGGAACTCTAAATGATATGAAACAATGAGCTTTTCCATTCAATATAAAGAACTTTTCAGGGTGAATATTTATCACCGTTACTTTCTGGATAAAGGTTTGGTTGAATTCAGAACCATGAACGAAGCAGAAAAGGCAAAGCAACTTGACAGCTACAATTTTCAACCTGTTGTTACAATTGTTCCAACGAAAGAATCAGGACAAAATTTAAACGGGCACAACCTCGTTTTTAAAACACTGAACACAGGTTTTACCGTTTGGTCTAAGGTTGCTGAATCAGATGAAAGTGAGCCGTTTATTTCGTTGGATGATGATTTGAATTTTACATTTCTTATTCAAATAAAGGATTCGGTTTTTTATAACTACACCGACCTGAAACTGGAAAACGCCAGGGAATTGTACTATTTATCAAACAAACGACTTGATTCCGAACCGAACAACTTCCCATTACTGGATAAAGCCGGTGGCAATTTTCACGTAGATGGAGATTTCATTCTTTCCGAAGAAGGGAAAAAAAGAGAACTGGAATATCTTTCCAGTAGTGAAAAATTTAAAATTCTGGGGCTTGTACGTATTTTTATGAAAGGTGACAATAGCTCGCTGAATGTGACCAATGCACAGGGTAAAATTCCGTCTTCAGCAAAAAATTTTGAAGTGGTGTTAAAAAACCGAAATACCATTTGGCGGTATCTGTTCGATACCAACCAGCAGGTAACCGGCAGCGACGATGTAAAACGAGAGAATGGCAATTCAAAAGTTTTGATTACCAAAAATGCACATCCGCTAACGAAATCGGGTTTTATTTCGGTTGAGCTGGGCGGCGTTGAACTGCCTAATCCTGGAGTAGCTTTAATTAAACCTGATGCGGCAAATAACAAAATATTTTCTGAAATATACATGTAACATTTAAATCCAATGAATTATGGCAACAGCTTACAAAACACCAGGCGTTTACGTAGAGGAAATTTCCAAATTTCCGCCTTCGGTAGCGCAAGTTGAAACTGCCATCCCGGCCTTTGTTGGCTACACGGAACAGGCAGTTGTCGATGGCGTGGATTACCATGCCGAAAGTATTATCAAACCCATTAAAATCGGCTCTTTGCCCGAGTACGAATTCTTTTTCGGCGGGGCGCCGGATCCTACCACCATTGAGATTGAACTGAATCCGGACAATACGGTGAAAAAAACTGTGGTGAACGGAGTCAATCTGCTATATGATTCGGTTCGAATGTTTTATGCAAATGGCGGCGGCGATTGTTTTATCGTTTCGGTTGGTGGGTACAACGATCAGGCTTCTGATGTGGATAAACAGGATTTGCTCGACGGACTTGTTTCGCTCGAAAAAATGGACCTTCCTACATTACTTGTCATCCCTGAATCTGTGCATCTGGATGCAGCAGAAGCGGGCGAAGTTCATGCGGCCATGCTGGCCCAATGCAACAAGCTACAAGACCGTTTTGCGGTACTTGACATTGTTGACGGCGAAAAAGAAACCACACCAACCACTGACCCTGTGGGTGTATTTCGCGATAATGTGGGCATGAATTTCCTTAAATACGGTGCGGCATATTACCCGTGGATTAAAACCACACTGCCGTTTAAAATCGATTTCGATGCCATTGTGGGAGGGACTTACGCCCAAAATGGAGGTGCAGTTGCTGATATTACCGCATTATTTAACAGCGAAATTGTTTCTTCCATAGAGAATATTGATACCGATATTGCTGCCGGAGCGGCATTAACTGCACCGGCAGATGCCACAATCAGTAACCGCGGACATTTGGTAACTTATGCCGGAAACCTTTACGGATATTTTAAGGATTTTTTCGACCTGACGTTTACTGATAACGATACCAGCGACAAAAATTCCGCTGTCAGTGTACACGCCAAATTTGTGAAGGAAAATTCCAATTTTCATGGTTTACTAAAACAGTTATTTGAATACAATTTTTACAGTCAGGCTGGTGAAAGTAACGGAGGTTTTGAATCTCCAACCTGGGATCCACCGCTGCTCGCAGATGATTTCAACACCGATTTCAGTCCGCTGGCATTTGTTGACCCGGATAATCATAAAAATGATATTTACACTTCGCCATCAACAGCAGCCAATGCAGCGCCTTATTTTAAAGCCCTGCAAGGGAAACTGGAAAAATTAATCGCCGGTTTTTATGGCGAACTGGTAGCTGTCAGAAAAAACCGCACAGATATCTTGCAAGAAGTGGACGCAGTTTACAAAGGCATCATAACTGCAATCGGCAAGCAGGGAGTCATTCTTCCGCCCAGCGGTGCTGTGGTAGGAATTTACGCCATGGTTGACAGGGAACGCGGTGTTTGGAAAGCTCCGGCAAATGTGAGTATTACAGCGGTTAAAGGTCCTGTTGTTAATGTAACGCATGAAGATCAGGAAAGCCTGAATGTGGATACAGAAGCCGGAAAATCGGTAAATGCCATCCGGGCTTTTACAGGAAAAGGAACCCTGATTTGGGGCGCCCGCACGCTTGCCGGCAACGACAATGAATGGCGGTATGTTCCGGTGCGCAGGTTTTTTAACATGGTAGAAGAATCGGTTAAAAAAGCAACTTCCCAGTTTGTATTCGAACCAAACGATGCCAACACCTGGGTGAAAGTGAGGGCCATGATTGAAAACTTCCTGACTTTGCAATGGCGCGCCGGTGCACTGGCAGGAGCCAAACAGGAACATGCTTATTATGTTCGTGTTGGACTGGGTCAAACCATGACTGCCGAAGACATTCTAAATGGTTACATGCATGTAGAAATCGGAATGGCAGTGGTTCGTCCGGCTGAATTCATTATCCTGAAATTTTCTCACAAAATGCAGGAATCCTAATCAATTAATGTAAACTATTAAAACAATAAATTATGGCAACAGCATATCCATTGGTTAAGTTTCATTTCCAGGTGGAGTGGAGCGGAACAAAAATCGGGTTCACTGAAGTGTCGGGGTTGGATTTGGAAAGCGAAGTTGTGGAATACCGCGACGGAGCCAGCCCTGAGTATTCAAAAATTAAAATGCCCGGCATGCAGAAATATAGCAACATTACGCTTAAACGGGGCACATTTGCTACTGACAATGAGTTTTACAACTGGTGGAACACCGTTAAACTCAATACCATTGAACGGCGTGATATTACCATTAGTTTGCTGAATGAAGAGCACGAACCGGTAATAACCTGGAAAGTGAAAAATGCCTGGCCGGCCAAAGTGCAGTCAACCGATTTGAAGGCCGATGGCAACGAAGTGGCTATCGAAAGCATGGAAATCGTTCACGAAGGGTTAACCATTCAAAATGAATAAAAATGGCTAACTACTACCCTCCGTTAGGCTATCATTTCAGGGTTGAATTCAACAACATCAAAGGCGAATTTCAATTCCAGTCGGTGGCGGGTTTAAACATTGAACTCGAAACTGAACAGATAGCCGAAGGGGGTGAAAACAGGTTTAAGCACAAACTGCCGGTACGCACCAAATTTCCGAATCTGGTGCTGAAACGCGGCGTGCTCGTGAATTCCGATTTGATTAAATGGTGCAGAAACGCAGTGGAAGGTTTGGATATCGTTCCGGCCGACCTCACCATTAGTTTACTCAACGAAGAACATGAACCGCTGATAACCTGGAATGTGGTACATGCCTGGCCGGTAAAATGGGCGGTTGGCGACTTAAATGCCGAGGAAAGCAAAATTGCCATCGAAACCATCGAACTGGTTTACAACTATTTTAATATTCAGTAAAAATGCCCATCGAAATTAAAGAACTGCACATCAAAGTCAATGTGGATGAAAAGCCGCGTTCCCAAAATCCGGAAAAGATTAAGCGGAACGAGCGTGATGATTTGATTGCAGCTTGCGTGGAGCAGGTACTTGAAATCCTTTCAAAAAAAGAGGAACGGTAAAATGAGCGGAGAACTTACCAAGTTGAAAATAAGGGCTTTCAGCGACGAACAATTCTCGGAGGAAGTGGCCGATGGGGAATTCAGAACGCTGCTGAACCCTGAGACTTACGTGTTCAAATATAAAATTGAACAGAATGACGATCAGGCCTCGGGAACCAGCGCTTCATCCCCGCGGTTTAACCGCGCACTGCCTGAAGATTTGGAGCTGGAATTTGTGTTCGATCGCACAGGTGTTCTCACAGATTATGGTGCTGCCGGAACTGCCGACAACAAAACTTTTAAAGACGAGGGCAGGGGAGTTATAGATGATTTGGAACACTTTAAAAAAGTGGTGTTCGATTACAACGGCGAAGAGCACAAACCCAACTACCTGATTATTTCATGGGGAACACTGCTTTTTAAAGGCAGCCTTTCGGAAATGGACATCACCTTCAAACTGTTTAAACCGGACGGAACACCGCTGCGCGCAACAGCCAGGGCCAAATTCAAAGGTTTTGTAGAAGACAATTTGCGTGTGGCCATGGAAAACAGCAGTTCGTCCGATTTAACGCATGTGAGGGAAGTGAAAAAAGGAGATACGCTACCGCTTATGACCTTCCGCATTTACGGCGATTCGAAGTATTATCTGGAGGTGGCAAAAGCCAACCGCATTACCAATTTCAGGAAACTCGAAGTTGGACAACGGATTTTTTTTCCACCCATTGAAAAAAGTTCCTGATTATGCCCGAAAGA
>JAHYIT010000212.1 GCA_019429205.1 Mariniphaga sp.
CACAAATACGAGATGGTTGATCCCAGAATCCAGATTTACGGTGAAACAGCAATCATGACTTTTGAGTACCATATTTTTATGCCTGAAAGCGAATTGGCTGGCCGGTGGAAGGCAACTGATGTTTACCAACGGGTCGATAGCGATTTGAAAATAGTACATTCCCATTGGTCCATTGTGGATTAGAAGTCACTACAGGTTAAGATTAGAAAAAAGTTATATTGATTTGAATGGAGGGTTTTCGCATAAAAATTACCCTGATTAACCTTTTTATGTAATTCCCTGAACACAGAAACACTACTTTCACTTACAATTTGTCAAACATAACCGAACCAATGCAGAGGTAAATAAAAAGCATCTTTTTCTCCACCGGTACGTATCATCTTCAATAAAAGCCATCGAACTCAATCCGAATTATGCCATTGCCCGGCAATATTACTCCGAATTGCTTGAGATTCTGAATGAAAAAGAAGAGGCACTGGAACAAATAAACAAAGCCATTGAAATTGACCCCTTGTTTTTTATGTACAGAATTCTAAAATCAGGCTATAATTACCGCGACGGAAATTATGATGTAGCACTGGAAGCTCGTCTCGAATCAGAAGAATTTTATCCCGGATTTAGCTCAAGAGGTTATTATTATTTTCTGATTTATTACAAATTGGGAAAGGACCAAAAAGCCATTGAGTCACTTCAGAAAATATTGGCCAATGATAGCACTACCATTAAATTTGTAAATACAGTTACTGATGTTTACAGTAATTCGGGGATGAATGGTATTCTGAATTGGATCATCGATCTGGAACAACAAAAAGTTCCGCCAAATTATCTTCGTATTGCCAACTGGCATTGTTTGCTTGGAGAAAAAGAACCCGCATTAAACTGGCTGGAAAGGGCAGTTGAAGAACGGGCACCCGATATTCCAAGAATGAATTGCAGCCGGGATTTAAATATCCTGCGAGATGAACCCCGGTTTAATACACTTATTGAAAAAATGGGCCTCACTCCTTACGCAATACCTTACTGAAAAATAAAATGCAACATTGAAAAAGCATGTTCAGTTTATCTTGTCACCATTACCAACCCATTCATTTCCGGTTTTTGCATTTTTTACAACTCCCTGCAACAGAATTGAAAGAATTTGCAAAAAATTGAAACTTTTAGCAACAGGATTGCTATGCATTGCCTGCTTTTTATTCCGAAATTTAATCTGTGTAAACCGTTTTATTCAGGCCAAAAGAAAACAAATGAAACCATGTTCTTTCACATTTAATGGATTGCCACAGTTTAAATCCGCCAGATTGCACAAAAACCAGGATGTTCTGCATTACGCTCAGTTATAAGAAGCACTGCCGCAGATGCGGTGAAAATTTGCCGGTTCCATTTGGTTAACAGGGGAAAACCGGTTAAATAATGCCCACTGAGCGGTATCCCCAAAAGGATAATTCAAAAATCATAATGTATCAGGTTATGAAATCACTCAAAAAAAATGCTCTGCCGGCATTACTAACGCTGTCTGTTTTGTTTATTTTGCCTCTGGTTTGTTTGGGAGAGAGATTGAACCGGCCTGAAGTACCGGATGCAAATTCAAAGTCAGAGGCTATTCAACTGTTTGAACAAGGGCGCGAAGCCTTTGAAATGGGTCGCACAAGCGATGCCATGGTGTATTTTGACAAAGCTCTGCAAAAAGATGCACAGTATGCTTCTGTCTGGCTTTACAAAGCCATTACCGCCGAAACGGATGCCGAACAAAAAACCAGCATCAGTAAGGCTGTACGTTTCCAAAACAATGCCACCGAAGGAGAACGAATTCTGATTGACATTGAACTGAGTTATGCGGATAACAATTCCGAAAAGCGTTTTCAACTGGCCAAACAACTGGCCGAACTGCATCCCGAAAGTGCCCGTGCTTTGCTTGTTCTTGCAGGGGAATATCAGGCTCAGGGAAAAATCAGAAAATTCAGAGACCTGGCCGGCGAAGCCATTCGCGTTGAACCGGAATCACCATTGGGCTACCGCGCACTGGGAGCTTCGTATTTGCTGAATGAACCCACTGATTTTTCACTGGCGGAAAGGCACATGAGAAAATTTGTGGAACTCCGGCCCAATGAGGCATCAGCGCATATTGCCATGGGCGATGTGCACCGGGCATATCTCAATCTGGACCACGCAAGAATTGCCTATTCAAAAGCTATTGAGTTGGAACCTGAAAGTGCCGCGGCCTTATCAAAAAGAGGGTATGTACACACGTACCTTGGAATGTTTGACGAAGCACGCGCCGATTTTAAAAAGGCAACAGCACTGGTTAATCACGGGCAGGACTATTCCCAACCCAATGGTAGCATGTTATCATACCTTTCTCCCGGAAATGGAAAGAGAACCACTTCTGCCGTTGAAATCACCGGAAAAAAACAAAGGAATAACAAACGGATGCCGTTAAGCGCCGCCACAGACAATTGTTATTTCTGTTGCAACGTCATCTCCATGTCTTACGGGTTTTATGCTGCTCCTGATGATTTATTAAATGCCTGTAATTGTCTCCGGCATGAGTTTGAAACGGAATCGAGGGCTCCCAATGAAAATACTGTTGAGGCCAACATTGCTTTTATGTATGGTTTCCGTGCCATTCAGGGGAAAGATTATGAAAAGGCCAAACAAATTATTGAAGAATATGCCCGTACCATCAGCCCTGAAATGAAACCAACAAAAAATGAAGCTCATAATTTTCTGGAAGGTCTGATATACATTGGGCAGGAGAATTACCACAAAGCACTTGCAAGCTTCAATAAATCAGATGTGAACAACATCTTCGTGAAATACAATCTGGGCCTGGTTTACAACAAGCTGGAAATGTATGAAGAAGCCCAAAGGGCATTTAAAGAAGTGGCTGACTTCAATTTTGCCAATGCCGGCGAAACCCAAATGGTAAAAACAGCGAATAGCTGGTTGAAATCGTATGAAGATGCTTTAATGGCCGGAAAGTAAAATTTTAAAGTCAGGAAGAATTTACTGGAAAATAATTTTTTTGCCGTCACTGAATCGGAGGAAAGAATGGAAAATCAAAAGGCATTTCCAGATTCTTTCCTCTGTTTTTTGCATCCTTCAAAAAACTGCACCTTCTTTCAGCACCTTCAAAATCATCTGAAACTTTGTTCTGAAAAAAACGTTAAAATCAGTGTTATAAAAAACCAAAATGACCGGTGCAACCCATAACGGAAATGATTTTATAAGCCGGCTGACAGAAATCGTTGAAGCGAACTTTCGCAACGAACAGTTCGGGGTTAATGAACTTGCCCGTGAGATGGGAATGAGCCGTTCATTTATTCACCGCCATTTAAAAAAACTCACCAGCCAGTCCATCAGCCATTTTATCCGGAACGTTCGACTCGACAAAGCGATGGAAATACTTAGAGAAACCAATGATTCTGCTTCTGAAGTAGCGTTTAAAGTTGGATTCAGCAGTCCGTCATATTTCAACCATTGCTTTCACGAACGATTTGGATTTCCGCCGGGAGAAGCAAAAAAAAGGCTTTTATTAGAAAATGGAGTTGAGCCCATACAATCAGATGAGCAAAAAACTGAATCCGGGAAAAAGTCCAATCTGAAAAAGGTTGCTGTAATTACACTTTTTACGTTTTTTACATTTCTTATTATCTGGTTAGTGTTCAATCTTCTTAATCCCGAAAAATCACCTGGTTCCTTTTTTCAGCATTCAAAAAAAGAAGCATCCATTATTGTATTGCCCTTTAAAAATTTCAGTGATAACCAGGCCAACCAGTATTTTGCAGATGGAATTATGGAAGACATTCTCAATAACCTGTTTCATGTTACAGCGCTCAGGGTGGTTTCGAGAACTTCGGCTGAGCAGTTTCGCGAAAGTACCCTTTCAACCAAAGAAATAGCAGCAAAATCGCATGTAAACTTTATTTTGGAGGGAAGCGTGAGAAAGTATGGAGAGGAAACGCGTATTAGTGTTCAATTAATTGACGCAAAAAAAGACCAACACATTTGGTCTGCCAATTTCGACAGAAAAATGACAGATGTAATGGGTGTTCAGGGAGAAATAGCTAAACAAGTTGCGGAAAATCTTAATACAGTGCTATCTGCTAAAGAGGTCAGTCAGATTGAAAAAATTTCCACCCAAAATGCTACTGCCTATGACAACTACCTTCGTGCGCGGTTTTTACTTCATAAAGCAAACAGTGCACAACGGGCCGATTTTGAAAAATCCGGTGTGTTGAACTGCCTTCAGTATTATGAAAAAGCCATTGCTGCCGATTCAACATTTGCCGAAGCTTACGCCGGACTGGCCAACGCCTGGTTAAATCTCTCGGCCTGGGGATTTTTACCGGCATACGAAGGATTTCCAAAAGCGAAAATTTACGCCACGAAAGCGCTTAAATATGACCCGGATTGTGCCGAAGCCCATGCCGTAACAGGAGCGCATTTTATTTGGGGAGGAGGACGCAATATTGCTGAAGGAAGTAAAGAACTTAAAAAAGCGGTTGAACTGAATCCTAATTTTTCCACGGCACACCAGTGGTATGCCCAATCCCTCATGATTACCGGCCCCATTGAAGAAGCCCGCTTGCACGTTAACCGGGCGCTGGAACTGGAACCCTATTTTTGGGTGGTTCAAACCCTGAGTGCATGGATTTATTATTTTGAAAAAAAACACGAAAAAGCCATTGAAGAATGTAAGGTTGCAAGAGCACTTAACCCCGATTTTACTGACAATGACTGGTTATTTGTTTTAAACTACGCCAAACTGGGCGAAGGAGAAAAAATGCTACAGGAACTTCAGACGATTATAAAAAAATATACACGGGATGAAAAATACCTGGAAGAAATTCAAATGGCCTTTAATGAAAAAGGGATAAATGGAATTTTTGCCTGGCTTATTGAAGTGAATAACAAAAAACCCATTAAAGTTGAGGGGATGGACGGCCACCCGTTTTACAGTGCCTGGTGGAATGCCATATTGGGCAACAAAAATGAAGCTGTTTACTGGCTGGAACAAACACTGGAATATCCACGTCCGCTGGGCCACTATTCCAACCTGATTACCACCAACCCCGACTTTGATTTGCTGCGCGATGATCCGCGTTTTCTTGAAATTGTGGATAAATTCGGACTCACTCCCTGGCACAAAATAAAGGTGGAATAAACCT
>JAHYIT010000213.1 GCA_019429205.1 Mariniphaga sp.
TCATTAAAAATTCGATTGCAATGCATACTAAACCATTCGCTTTTCTTTTCGTTTTTATTCTTTTTTTTGGAGCCTGCAAACAGGAGCAAGTTGTATGGCCCGAATCCTCACAGGACTCGAAACCCTGGACCCGGTGGTGGTGGCCGGGCAATGCGGTTGACGAGGAGAACATCCGGCGGGAGTTACAGGAAATGGCCGATGCCGGAATTGGCGGCGTGGAAATCACTTCCATTTATGGCGTTCAGGGAGAGGAAGATCGGTTTATCGAATATCTGACTCCTGAATTTTCGGAAATGCTGAAATTCACCATCGAAGAAGCCAATAAACTGGGAATGGGCGTGGACCTTCCACCGGGAAGCGGCTGGCGATGTGGCGGGCCGTTTGTGCCTCGCGAAAATGGGCTGTGGTCGTTGCGCATGCACCGATTTGAATTGGCTGCCGGAGAGCGTTTCCAGATACCTGCTGAAATCGAAACAGCGGCTGCCATTTCTTTTGTTGATGAAAATAGTGAAGTGACGGTTTTAAATGCGAATCAATCTTTTGCTGCTCCGGTTAAAGGCAAAATCTATCTGGCCGAACGGCTCAAAAATCGCGACATGGTAAAACGGGCCTCCGAAGGGGGTACAGGCTGGGCCATTGATACCTTCAACGAAGAAATTACCGAATGGTACCTGAATGAATTTTGGAAACAGTTGGGTATTAACGAAGCATTAATTCGTTGTTTTTTTCACGATTCGTTTGAATACACCGGCGATTTTACCACTCATTTTACCGAAGAATTTAAAAAAAGGCGTGGGTACGATTTAGCTGAATACCTGCATGTTCTGGCAGGTGATTGCGAGGATGCCGAAATCATTGCACGTGTAAAATCGGATTACCGCGAAACCCTTGCCGACCTGGTACTGGAATCATTTATTCAGCCTATGACCCGCTGGGCCAACCGGCATGGAAGCATGAACCGCAACCAGGCTCATGGTTCCCCGGGAAATATTCTCGATTTGTATGCAGCCTGCGACATTCCCGAAACAGAAATCTTCCGCAGGGTTACACCGGGTTCTGCCGATATTTTGGTCAACAAGTTTGCTTCGTCGGCTGCCCATGTTACCGGACAAAAGCTGGTTTCGTCCGAAAGTTATACCTGGCTCGATGACCACTGGACAGTTACCCCGGCGGATATGATACGAGCTACCAACCGGTTTTTTTTGGCCGGTGTCAACCACATGTTTTTTCACGGAACCTGCTATTCGCCCGAAGATGCCGAATGGCCGGGATGGTTGTTTTATGCTTCCACGCAGATGAATAACCGCAATCCGCTGTGGCGCGAAATGCCTGCGCTTTTCAGTTATATTGAACGTGCGCAAACCATTCTGCAGCAATCGACTCAGCAAAACGATCTGCTGGTTTACTGGCCTTACTACGATGTGACTGCAAGCGAGGGCCGGCTGTTCAACAACCTGAACATCGATGGCGGCGACAACGCCCGCTGGTTCCGCGATTATCCGTTTGACAAGCTGACGGGGAAACTGCTGGAGTCGGGTTATACATTCGATTATATTTCAGATAAACAACTGATAAATGGTCAAATTGTAAATGGTGAAATTGTTACCGGGGGAAACGCACAGTATAAAGCCATTTTGGTTCCCGAAACAAGATACATGCCGGTGGAAACCATGAAAAAACTGGAAGATTTTTTGGCAGAAGGAGGAAAGGTTTATTTCGATAATCAACTGCCTGAAAGCGTTCCGGGAATGTTCAATCTGAAACAAAGAGAAAACCAACTGGCAGTATTAAAATCAACTTCTGATTTAAAAAATTATGTGGGTGATGTTATTGAACTGCTTGACAATGCCGGAATTTCTGCAGAAAAATCGCTTGCTGAAAAGGGTTTTCATTACCTTAAATTGAAACGGAATGATGAAGAATGGTACATGGTTTTTAATATGGGAACAGAACCATTGGATGAATGGGTGGAGTTGAATGCCAATGCAAAATCATATCTTTTCTATTTTCCTGAAAACGGAGAAATTGCAAAAGCTGAAAACCGGGGAAATTCGATACATCTTCAGTTGGAGCATGAAAGAGCGGTTTTTATTCGATGCACAAATAAGAAAACGGACGCTGCTGATTATGTTTATTTCAAACCGGATGCAGAAGCACAGGGAATTGAAGGAATGTGGGAAATCAGTTTTGTGGAAGGCGGACCGGTTTTGCCTGGCAATATATCAACCTACAAATTGAAATCGTGGACTGAATTGGGTGATGAAGAAACCTCGCGTTTTGCCGGAACAGCAATGTATTCTGTTGAATTTGACTGGGAAACCGAAGCTTCTGCTGGTTTGCTCCAACTTGGTGATGTAAAAGATTGTGCCCGTGTAAAACTGAATGGAAAAGATTTTGGCGTGTTGTTGGGGCCGGCTTTTAGAGTGAAAGTGGATAACCTTCAAACGGGTAAAAACCTGCTGGAGTTAGAAGTCACCAACGTTGCAGCCAACCGCATCCGTGATTTGGATATTCGCGGGGGGAACTGGAAAAAATTTCACGACATCAATTTTGTAAATATTGAATACCAGCCGTTCGATGCTTCGGAGTGGGAGGTGAAGGAAGCCGGGTTGTTGGGGAGTGTGAAAATAACTTTATTAAAATAAATAAAAACAGGAGGGTACAGGTTATTCCGAAATAGATATTTTTACACCTTTAGCCTTTTAGAAATTATTGATTAATCTGTAAAAGAATGAAAGAACCGAAAAAGCCTGTCGTCCCGAAAAAGGTATTGCTGCCTTTTATCCTAATTACCAGTTTGTTTGCCATGTGGGGTTTTGCCAACGATATTACCAATCCGCTGGTGGCCGCATTTCAAACTGTTATGGAAATTTCCAACGTGAAAGCCGCGCTGGTTCAGTTTGCGTTTTACGGTGGATATGCCACCATGGCCATTCCAGCGGCATTGTTTGTGAAAAAATATAGTTATAAAAAAGGGATTTTAATGGGACTGGCACTTTATGCGGTTGGCGCTTTGTTGTTTTTTCCTGCCGCACAGTTCGAGATTTTTGGCTTCTTTTTGGTTTCGCTTTACATTTTAACCTTCGGCCTGGCGTTTCTGGAAACCACAGCCAATCCGTATATTTTGTCGATGGGAGCGTCGGAAACGGCTACCCGGCGGCTTAATCTGGCTCAATCTTTTAATCCGATGGGCTCACTGCTGGGCATGTTTGTGGCTTCCAACTTCATTCTCTCCGCACTGGAATCGGACAAACGCGATGCCGCGGGCGAATTGATTTATACCTCACTTGGAGAAGCTGAAAAAGCGGTCATTCGTACACACGACCTCTCTGTAATTCGCGATCCCTATATCATTTTGGGTTTTGTGGTGATTGCCATGTTTGTTGTTATTTCGGTGGCTAAAATGCCCAAACGGGCAAATGCCGACCATACCATAAAAACTGCAGATACGTTTAAAAGGCTTTTCAAAAATGTAAAATACCGCGAAGGGGTAATTGCCCAGGTATTTTATGTGGGGGCACAAATCATGTGCTGGACATTTATCATTCATTATGCCGATAATCTGGGAATTCCGAAAGCCACGGCCCAGAATTACAACATTGTGGCCATGATTATTTTTCTTTCCAGCCGGTTTATCAGTACCATGCTCATGAAATACCTTAATTCGAGGTTTTTGCTGATGGTTTTTGCCATTGGCGGCATGATTACCATAACAGGGGTTATTTTGATTCAGGGAATGGCCGGACTCTATCTGCTGGTAGCTACCTCGGCTTTTATGTCGCTCATGTTTCCTACTATTTACGGTATTGCACTCGAAAATTTGGGCGACGATGCCACCATTGGGGCAGCCGGACTTGTTATGGCCATTGTTGGTGGTGCTTTAATGCCGCCACTGCAGGGTGCCATTATTGATTTGGGGACAGTTGGTTCAATGCCGGCGGTAAACATTTCGTTTATATTACCTTTCATTAGTTTTGTGGTCATCGCCATTTACGGTTACCGCACCATGAAAGTGCATCCGAAACTGGAATTCAAATAAATATGGATATGGCTCAATATAAAAGATTTTGCAAAACATTAAGGCTTGAAGATGATCCTCAATTGATTGAAGCGTATAAAAAGGTTCATTCACCGGGTGCTGTCTGGCCGGAAATTACGCAGGGAATGAAGGAAGTAGGTATCATCGATATGGAAATTTACATTCGCGGAACGCAATTGGTTATGATAATGGATACCGTCCCTTTCTTCGACCACGACAAAGCCATGAAAGAGCTGGCATCCAAACCACGGCAGGCAGAGTGGGAGGCCTTTGTTTCGCAGTTTCAGAAAACCTCTGCCGATGCCTCTGCCGATGAAAAATGGCAGTTGATGGAACGAATATTCAAACTTGATTAACCCATTCTGATGAAGTTTATTACCGTTAAAGAATCGCACTACCTGGCAGATTTATCGGTTTTAAAAAGCCGGCTGGAATCGGAAGGGTTTGAATGCAGGTTGAAAAATGAACTGACAACCCAGGTAATCAATTACATTCCTTCTTTTATGGTGGAATTGCAGGTGCCGGAATCTGACCTGGAACGGGTTCGGGAAATTTTAGTTGAAACGGGTGAGCTTTCGGACTCAAAAAATAAATTCGTTTGTCCGGAATGTGGTTCCGAAAAGATAAAACTAAAACTGAGTAAGATGAAAAGATTACAGGTATTTTTTTCGGTTGTTGCAGTGGCACTGTTTATGAGCAATTTACCAATGGATAAAGTTTTCAAAAATGCCCGGCACAAATGTTTGGAATGTGGAAATGAATTTTAAAATTAGTTAAAGAAACAGAATTAGATTAGCAATTTCCTGTTTTTGTTTTTTCTCCAACTTTAACAGATCTTTTTCAAATGACTTGTCTGCAATGATTTTCACTCCGTAAGTTTGTTTAATAATTCTTTTTCTGTCAAATATTCTCCCGATTCTTCCTGGAGTATGGCATTTGCGAGGGCGATGTCTTCTTTTTCTTCCGATGAAAGAATTTTGGCCCGGATATTTAATTTTTGGTATAGGCGGTTAGACCGCTGCTGTTAAATTGTTTCTATTTAATCTTTTAGGTTCACTGGAAACCATATTTTTAAGGAGTAAATCGAATATTGCCCCCATCATTGCACGTCTATTATATCGAAA
>JAHYIT010000214.1 GCA_019429205.1 Mariniphaga sp.
GTACTGCTGTTCGGCAAGTCCGCGTGCTTTAAGGGACTTATGAAACTCATAACTTAACAATTTAACAGTATATATCAAATTGATAAGTCCCTTGTGGTATTCATTTCGAAACCTTCCATTAATTTCTACTTCGATAGACATTTTTATTTTAGTTTAAAAAAATTAGAATTTCTTAAATAGAAACCCACCCATACCAAAAGAAGAACAACCACTGGCATTGCAATGCTAGTACCACCTGTCATGTGGATGATGATGACCCCTCCCATGTAAGAACTCAATAGTAAAGTTCCAAACTTATTTGTTTTTGGAAACAAAAACAATAAGGCAGAAACAATTTCACCAAGTGCAATAATAATTCGCCAATCGGCTAAGTGCATTTGTTCCATTTGTTCGGGATGAAGGAATAATTTTCCAATTGCACTAAATAAATATAGTGCTGTTAATGAGCCTGCAATTACCCATGCGACTATTTTTCTTGTTTTTGAAATTTCTTTAGTACTCATCATTTTTAAATTTAATGGGTTATAACTATTTTTTGAAAGTTTCTGATAGGAAGGTTTTAACATCGGTTGCATTTCGTCCTAATAAATTATTAAGATCTTTACTTGGAACATCCATTGCATTTTCGCTAAAGGCAACTGCAAAAGCGGCAACCATATTAACTGCCTGTTCAGGCATATTATGTTTTGATAATTCCTGCTTATAAGTTTCCACATCGGGCGAGATATAGCTAATTTTCTTTCCTGAAATTTCAGTAAGACAATCGGCTATTTCGCGAAACGAAACGGTTGTTTCACCGCCAATATTGTACGATTTATTTCCGTGCCCTTCGGTTGTAAGCACATTGGCAAGGGCTTCTGCTATTTCATTTCGCAGGGCAAAGTTTACTTTTCCTTTGCCTGCTGGTAGAAAAATAGTTTGGGTTTCCAACACGTTGGTTCCGATAAAATCAGTAACCATATCCATGTAAAAGCCATTTTTAAACAACGTATATGGAATCCCTGTCTGTACTAAATGTTTTTCTGTTTCCACATGGTCTTTGGCAATAAACCACAATGCGGAATTTGGATCGTCTTTCTGGCGGATAAAACTGGTATAAACAATGTGCTTCACACCGGCTTCTTTAGCGGCATTAATGGCGTTGATATGCTGCGCTGAACGGTTGATTAGCTCACTGGCTGAAATAAGCAAAAGTTTATCAATTCCCTGAAAAGCTTTTACCAGGGATTGGTAGTCATCGTAATTGCCAATTCGTACATCAACCCCTTTTTCTGCTAAGGTTTTTGCCTTTTCGCTGTTGCGGGCCAAAGCCGCGATACTATTTGCCGGAATTTTTTTGATTAAAAAATCAATGGTTGCACCTCCTAAGTGTCCGGTTGAACCTGTTATTAAAATTTTCATCTATGTAAATTTTAAAGTGTTTCTAAATTGTCAACTATTATTCTGAATGAATTCCCGAATTACTTCAATGGGCTGGGCCCCAACCAGTACTTTATTGTTTAAGATAAAAGTTGGTACACCAGTAATTCCCAGCATTTGTGCTTCTTTTGAACTTTCGTCCACCTTCTTCAGGTTGGCTTCGTCTTCAAGGTATGTTTTCAACTCCTGAGTATCTATTCCTACTCCTTCAGCAAGATCCAATAAAACAGTGATTTCGCCAATATTTTTGCCGTCCTCAAAATTTGCTTTGAACACGGCTTCATGAAATTCAGGGAATTTGCCTTTCTCTCTGGCAAAGTTGTTGGCTGCAAGGCTTAGCTTTGAGTTTGCCAGTAATTTGCCATTTAATTTCATTCCAACATCTTTCCCGAAATTTTCAATGTATTGCTTCATTTGCCCCGCATCGTGGTTCTTAAAATATTCAGCTGTCAACTTACCTTCTTTTGGCGTATCGGGGTGTATTTCAAAGGGGCGCCAATGCACATCAAAATCCAATTCGTTTTGCAAAATTCTTAAACGTTTGGCTCCGATAGTGCAAAACGGACAAATATTGTCGGAATAGACTGTTACTACTGATTTCATGCTTTTTGTTTTTTAACATTAATACCATTGGGTTATCCGAATTTATAGCCCGAAACATTAACTCCCATTAATGTTCCCAAAGGGTCACCCATGGCATCGTCCAAAACATGCCACGGGCCACCCCCGTGAGGGATGAAATATGCAGGCAACCTTTTCATAATCCTGTAATTATTCTCTTATTGTTTTTAAAGCATTTCCCCAGCTATTCAATTGGTCTAACATTGTTTTTAAGTTGTCTGAATGCATTGGCGAAGGTTTGAAAACACTAAAGTTTTCGAAATCGGTAAACAACGACAGCAATACCTGAGTGCGCACATGAGCTACTTGTAATTCACTCAAAATCAGCCGTAGGTGTTCCACAGCCCTTGCACCACCTGCAGAACCATAGCTTACAAAACCGGCAGCTTTATTGTTCCATTCAGCATACAAATAGTCCAATGCATTTTTTAAGGCGCCGGGTATAGAGTGGTTATATTCTCCGTTTACAAATACAAAAGCATCGAGCGATTTAATTTTTTCTGCCCATGCTTTTGTATGTTCATTTGAATATTGGCCAAAGGAAGCCGGATAAGCCTCATCAAGCAAAGGTAAATTATAGTCTTTAAGGTCAACTAATTCATATTCTGCATCATTTCTCTTTGTTGCAAAGTCATAAACCCATTTAGCAACTTGTTCAGCGTTGCGTCCCGGACGGGTACTACCTGTGATAATTCCAATTTTGATCATAACTTGCTATTTTAAATTGTTAGTTTATTAAAAGAAATTTTCAACACTTGTTCGGTCCATATAGGTAAATTGGAGCATCCAATGCGGATAAATTGGGTTTAATTTGCTCAGTTCATCCAATCGGCTTACTTCCTCCGGGCTCATTTCCCAGTTTGTAGCTTTCAGGTTGTCTTCCAATTGATGCGGTTTGGTGGCGCCAATTAAAACAGACGAAACCGCTGGTTTTCGGAGCAGATAATTTAATGCTGCCTGCGAAATGCTGGCTTTGTGGTTGTTGGCAATTTCTTCCAGGGCATCAACAATAGCATAGCCTTTATCCAAATCTATCGGGATAAAGTTTTGTTGTTCATTGGTCCTTCTGGAATCTTCGGGCATGGGTTTGTCTTTCCGGTATTTTCCTGACAAGAAACCACCTCCCAGCGGCGACCATGGCGTTAATCCCAGACCCTGATCCTGGAGCAAAGGAACCAATTCATATTCTACATCTCTCGAAATAAGCGAATAAATAGCTTGCAGCGAAACAAATTTTTCAAAATGATTTTCTTTAGATATAGCCAATGCTTTCATCAACTGCCATGCCGTGAAATTACTCGCACCGATGTACCTTACTTTTCCCTGATGAACCAAATCCGATAAAGCTCCCAAAGTTTCTTCAAGCGGGGTAATCGGATCAAAACTGTGCATCACATAAAGGTCGATGTAGTCGGTGCCCAATCTTTTTAAGCTCTGGTTACAGCTATCGATGATGTGTTTGCGCGACAAGCCAACATCGTTGATATCCTTGCTCATCCGACCCCTTACTTTGGTGGCAAGCACAATTTCATTGCGTTTCTCTTTAATGGCTTTTCCAAGGATTTCTTCGGATTGACCGTGTGAATAAACATCTGCCGTGTCAAAAAAGTTAACGCCGGCATCAAGAGCCATATCCACTAATTTTTTACTGCTTGGATAATCCAACGCACCTACTACTTTCCAGTAGCCATCACCGCCAAAACTCATGGCTCCTAAGCAAAGTTCGGATACCATTAATCCTGATTTTCCTAATTGTCTGTATTTCATTTTTTTTTGTTTTTAAGTGTATATTAATAAAAATTAAATGTTTAAGTAATTTGCTTTAACTCAAATTCATTTGCCAACAATTCAAATGATTTTCTGCGCGCTTCATAATCAACTGACATGGAGGTAATCATAATTTCATCGGTTTCAAAATCGTTTGATAATTTAATGAGTTGTTCTTTCACATCATTGGTCGTTCCCGAAATGATGCGTCCTTTATTTCTTTCTATTATTTGTTGTTCAAAAGGCGAGAAACCATAATTCCTGATAAAGTTTCCATCTTTAAAATCATTGAAATTACCTTTTTCAAATTGCACAAAAACGAAATCAATAAACTTACGCATTTGGTTTGCTTTTTCTTCGGTTTCGGCACAAATTACCTGAACGGCAACCATTACCTGAGGTTCTGTATTTTCGGCTGATGGTTTAAAATTCTTCCGGTATGTTTCTGCCACTTGTGGACTGACAAAACCGTTTATAAATTTGGCAATGCTCAAGCCCATGCCAAATTTAGCGGCAATTAAACTGCTTCCGCCGCTGGAACTTAAAATCCATTGAGATGGAATGGTGCTTGCCTGTGGTGTGGCAATTAAAGGACCTTGTTGCGTAGCGGCTGTATCTCTGAAAAAATGTTGCAAATGTTCCAACTGCGTCAAATAGCTGGATTCACTAAAATCATTAGAAGGATTGAGCAGCGAAGAGGTAATCCGATCGGTACCCGGAGCGCGTCCAATTCCTAAATCAATCCTATTGGGAAAAAGCACTTCGAGCATCCTGAAATTTTCAACTACCTTTAAAGCGCTGTGATTTGGCAACATAATGCCACCCGAGCCAATACGAATGGCGTTGGTTGCATCGGCCAGTTTTACCATCAGCACTTCGGGTGTAGAACCGGCAATGAGCGCGGAGTTATGATGTTCCGATACCCAAAAGCGGCTATAACCAAATTCTTCGGCCAGTTTAACCGTTGCAACCGTTTCATTAATAGCATCTTTGGCATTGCCGCCCGGTCTGATGACAGATTGATCGAGTATGCTTAATTTTAATTTTCTCATTCAGCGAATTTTGCAACAAAATGTATTTTTATTCTAACTGTTAATCAATTTCAAAATGTATTTCTCAATTTTTTCCGGTTTATCGGTCGGGGCAAAACGCTTTACCGGATTACCATTTTTATCGATTAAAAATTTGGTAAAATTCCATTTGATGCGATTTCCAAGAAAACCTCCTTTTTTACTTTTTAGATAAGCAAATACCGGATGTGTATTCTTCCCGTTTACATCAATTTTTTCGGTAAGCTGAAAGGTTACTCCGTGATTGATTTTGCAAGCTTCTTCCACGGTTTCATTTGTT
>JAHYIT010000032.1 GCA_019429205.1 Mariniphaga sp.
TCCGTTTTGAGATTGTTCAGTAAAAATTTTTATAAGATATATTACAGTATGAAAACATTAATTTTGTATTCGGGGGAATGAAATACACTCCATACCTATAAACCGCTTCTCCGGAAAATTCATAAATTTAAACAGCAATAAAGGTTTATTTTACATCGGTTTATCACCAATCAAAACTCGAAACCGATGAAAAGCTGATTTGCAAAAACATTTCGAGAAATGCAGGAAGTGAAAGAAAACTGTTTGTTAGGGGAATACCGCTGTTTATGAAAAGTTTAATCCTGCGTATGAAATACTACTCGCTGGGAACGAACCAATACAGCGGAGTGCTTACCAATCTGGGTAAAATTGATTTGCCGGCAGAAACCGGCAGCTTAATTGACTACTTTGTTATGACACCGCCACCACCCAACAAGAAACTGAAAATAAATTGCGGCGTTGCCGGATTTGGCAACAAGCTGGTGCTGAGTTTTGGCAATGTTACACAATCGCTTGAATTTGAGAATAAGTTTCTGCAATTTTTAAGCGATCAGAATATCACGGTTGAATGGGAAACAAATGAATAGAAGGTTATGGTACAATGTCCGAATTGTGGAGTAGAAGCAGAAGAAAATGCCAATTTTTGTTCGTTATGCGGGGAACCGCTGATGGATAAAAGCACAGAAAATACAGCCTTTATAAAATCGGGAAGAAATCGGCAGAACGAAAAGTTGTTAACGGATTATCAGCGTCTGACCAGCTTCCAGAAAAGAAAAATATTCTGGCAAATATCCGGGCTGATTTTAGTTGCCGGTATTATTATCACTTTACTTATCGATTTTATTGGGAGCAGAAACATCACCTGGTCAAAATACCCGGCCACAATCAATCTTGTTTTGTTTATCAATTTTACGCTGAATACATTTTTGCGCAAAAAAAAGATACTCATGGTGGCCTTTAGTTTTTTTTCGGTTACCGGTCTTTTTATCCTTTTCGATGTTTATGCCAGCGACACCGGTTGGGAAAATAAACTGGGAATTCCTCTGTTGCTGGCTTTGTATATTACTTTTATTGTTCTCATTTATATTATTCGGAATGCAAAACAAAAGGGATTGAATGTTATTGCTTATTCAATGATTGCTGCGGGAGTGCTTTGTATTTGTATTGAAGGAATGATTTCCATTTACTTCCGAAGCTCCGTTTATTTCGGATGGAGCCTGATTGTGATGGTTTCGGTTGTGCTTATTGCTGTGCTTTTGCTGTATATTCATTACCGGTTAAAAAAAGCAACCGATTTGAAACGGTTTTTTCATATTTAGGGTGGCGCGATTTCCGAATCGCGCATTTATAAAATCAGCGAATCGGAATTCGCTGCACCCTTTAAAACACCGTCCATAGTTCATCCCAGAGATCACGTCCCAGCACAAAAAACAGAAGCAAACTGGCCACCCACCCGTGGTACAGTCCCAAAGCCCAAAGGTTTCTCCATTTGAAATAAGCGGTTAAAAACACCAGTTCCATAAAAAAAGTAAAAACCATTAAAGGCAGGCTGGGGTAGTGGACCCATGCAAATACCATGGAAGTCAAAAGAAATATTTGTGATTTACGGAGTTTTACCGTTTTTATTTCCTGCAAAATGCAAATGGCAAAAGAAAAAGAAACGACTGTCTGAAATTATTTTTCCGAAATCCCCATTGTTGTAAAACGAACTTATTCGCCCGGTATCTTTTATAAATGTAAACCGACCAAAAGATACACGCAGCCGCAATATAAAATGCACGGAAATTCAGCCAGTCCATTAAAACAAATTTCATTAAACCTGTTACCAAAACTGCTGTTATTTCAAGCCACCGTTGTTTGTCAGTTACCATCATCAAAATATTAATTAACTGAATAAAAATAGGTTAATAAAAAATAGTAAACTCCGCTAGTGCGTATTTTCAATCCGTTCTATTGTTAAAAACAATTTTAGAATGTAATTTTCATTTTTCGTATATCGTTGAATAACCTGTAAAAATATTACATAATTTCAATTAATGTTTACATCATTCACACATTTTTTAACTGTAAAAACATTGAATACCAATAAAAAACAATTACTTTTAGCCCATGCAGATAAAAAAAATCGTTTTAGTTTTTTTGATGATGGTTCTGACATCGGCAGTAAGTGAGTGGAGTGTGGCATCCAACAGAAATGATAACTCCATTCTGCTGATTGAAAAATTTAAACGAACAACTCCAGAGAACTCTACTGAACTTCCTTCTGCAGACTTGCTTCAAACCGCACTTTCCGGTTATGAAATCCTTAAAAAAGAGCAAACTATATCTCGACCTGAAGTAATAACCATTATTGATTTCAGCCTGCCTTCGAACCAGGAAAGGCTGTGGGTGCTGGACCTTGTAAAGGCGAAAGTATTATATCATTGCCTGGTTTCCCACGGTCGGAATTCCGGCGAAGTTATGGCCGAAAATTTTTCCAACAAACCAGGTTCCTATGCCAGCAGTCCCGGTTTTTATGCCACCGGCGAAACCTATAATGGAAAACATGGCTTTTCTCTCCGGCTTGATGGTATCGAGAACGGAATTAACGATAAAGCGCGGGAACGTGCCATTGTCATTCACGGAGCCGATTATGTGTCTCCTGAATTTATTAAGAAAAACGGACGGCTTGGCCGAAGCCTTGGCTGCCCGGCTGTGCCTGAAGAAATAAGCAGGGAAATTATTGAAACCATAAAGGACGGCACGTGCCTGTTTGTTTACGCCCCCGCAGAAAGCTATCTTTCAAAATCGCCGGTTATTAAAAAATTATCCACCGTTAAAAAGGGATGATCTTAATTTTTTCTGTTTTCGGTTTCTGATTTAAGGCATTTAATATCAGTTCATCGCGCGTATAAATGTCTTTTCTGAACTGTACACGTCCGTTTCCATCGGTCCAGGCAGTGAGGTACAGTATCAGCACATCGACAGGGGTTTTAAGGCTTGCTGTTTGTTCCCTGCTCTGTTGCATGGCTGTATGAATTTTTTCGGGTGGCCACTCCGGTGAATCGGCCAGCAGCAATTCTGCCAGTTCAAAAGGTTTTTCAACTCTTATGCATCCAGAGCTCATTGCCCGGTCGTCGCGGGCAAAGTATCCCCTCGTTGGCGTATCATGTATATAAACATTATAACTATTCGGGAACATAAATTTCACTTTGCCTAATGCATTTTCAGGGCCGGGGCCCTGTCTTACCATGTAAGGAAAGTTGTTCCTTGTTATTTTTGACCAGTCAATTTCGTCGTATGCTATTTCTGAACCATTGTGTCTGAGCAGTTTCATATTCTTTTTTATCAGGTATTCAGGGCCTTTTCGCAGTTCGGGAATCACATCATTCTTCAAAATGGTCGGGGGAACTGTCCAGCTTGGGCCAAAAACAATGTAGGTCATTCGAGCGTCAAAAACAGGCGTTTCCCGGTAGTCTTTTCCCACTATGGCCCGCATGGAAATAAGTGTGTCAATTCCGTCAATCAATACAAGGTCAAAACTTACAATGTTAACCATGAGGTACTTTCGGGGTTCATTTAGCGGAAGCCATCTGAACCGTTCCATATTCACTTTTAACCGGTTTATGAGTGCGTTCGGTTTGGTGTTCAGTGCAAGTAACGTTCCCTTGCCAATTACGCCGTCGGCATTTAAGCCCCAGTCTTTTTGAAAAAATTTCAGTTGCTTTCCGAGTTCCTCGTCATAAGTTGCAGAAACCTCGTTTGATAACGGGTACCTCAGTTTTACAAGCCTTTTCCTGATTTTAGGGAGCAACTGGTTTGACTGGCCGGGATTGATTGTGGTGTCTGAAACGATTGCCGGCCAGGGTTCATTTTCCAGCTCTATAAAAAATGCCAAATCTTTTTTCATCATCCAGTAGGAGCGATACCTCGGCGCGAGCATATTCAAACCGTTGGCAATATCGCCGGCGGTCAGCGCTTCTTCCAGTTTCCGGTTCAACTGCAGTTCCGGTTCTTTGCGCTGTATGGTCCAGCTTTCGCCCTCTTTTTCTGAATCAACCCTGCCGTAATACAAATGCAACCCCAGTATTAAAAAAGCATCGGTGAGTAAAACATCCAGTTTCATCATATCCTCTGTGTCCATTGCCATAAAAAATGCGGTTTTACCGATGTACTTTTCGAGCAGGAATAAATGGTAATCGGCTGCGTTCAGACCATGCCTGGCTGCCTGCCGGATATAATCCAGCAACACATACCCGTTTTTTTGCAACACATTGGAGTTTATCCATACAGGTATGTCGGATTCAATCCAGGCAGGAGAATCTGAATTCAGACGAACCGGTGAGGAAGCATTAATCCATGGAGGAACGTTCGTGTTTATCCAGATGGGGGCTTTGTAATTTATCCATGCCGGAGCATAATTTCGGTTTTGATAAAATTGCTGAAGAACTTTACTCGAATAGAGTTTTTCCTGATCGATTTCGTACGATAACCCGGTGGGTTTATTATTTATGAACCGGCTGATGGATTCTGAAAGCTCATCAGCAACCAATGTAAAAGTTGTCAGAAGTATAATTACTGAAATAAATATCTTTTTTATTTGCAACTGATACATCATTCACACATTAGAGAACTTCGAAATGTCAACCACCGACAGCAGGCATTTCTGTGCATCTTCAGTAACTACGCCCTCCATATACACCCGGCACAGAGGTTTATTGTCATATCCAAGCAACACTTCGCACGATTCTTTTGCGTTGCTGGTATAAACTTTACTGAAAAATTCATTAAAAACAGGCCTGGAGTCTTCCGAGATAAAAAGTTTAAAATTGGCATTTAACAAACTGAAGCGTCTTTCTCCCAACATATCGGCGCCGGTGAAATTCAGGTCGCAAATGGTTGCTTCATCATCCAAAGAAAAATAACCCATGGGAGATAAATCAAACAACATGGTGTATTTTTCCAGGGCTTTTTCTGCTTTTTCGTATGCCTGAAGCAACTCTTCATTTTGCATTTCCAGTTCAATCTGGTGCACCTGCAATTCGTGCAGAAGTTTATTTGCATCGGCTTCCTTCAACTTTTCGGCTTTTTTTCTATGCTTTTCATTGAGCCGTTTTTCTGCTTCCCTGCGTAAATTACGGGCATCGGTGAAATCCATTTCTTCGTATATCATAACTTATTTATTTTTTGTAATTTTTCTTCAATCATTTTCAGTTCTGAAATATCGATAAACGTAATAACCAATCCGTCAATGCGGTCGTCGAAGGTGCGGTAGGGCATAATACGGATGGAATACCACCGTCCGTCTTTGGTTGGAATTTGCTTCTCATTAAAAATGAGCGTTCTCAGAACCTCGTGTGCATCTTCAGGCAGGTTGGGATAGTCAAGTTGTGAAACCTGATCGGTAAATGGCCGTCCGATGTCGCTTTTTATGAGTTTAAAAATTTTGGTTGCCTGGTCGGTATAACGCCGGATATTCAGTTCCTTGTCGAGAAACAACGTAGCAATATCGGTGCTGTTTAGCAGGTTTTTCATGTCGTTGTTTACCCGCGAATAGTCTTCCACCTTCGCCATCAATTCGGCATTTACCGTTTGAAGTTCTTCATTCAGGCTTTGCATTTCTTCCTTGGAGGTGGTGAGTTCTTCGTTGGTTGACTGCAATTCTTCGTTGGTTGACTGCAACTCTTCGTTGCTCGATTTCAGCTCTTCCTGCGAAGTTTGCATCTCTTCCATTATGCTTTGCATCTCTTCCCGGGTATGCTGTAACTCTTGTTCCAATTCGGCTTCTCTGACGCTGGTTATTGATTTTTTCCCTTTTTTCTGTGGTAGGTTGGTTTCAACAGGCTGCGGAACTTCCGTAAAAACTATCATCAGTTTGCTATATAAAGGCTCCGGTTTGTGAATCCAATGAATGTTTACATTTAAGGTGATTGTGCTTCCGTTTGTTCCTATTTTAACGTGGTGCAATACCACGGTTTCTTTTTTTGTCACTGCTTTGCGAAATGCAATGGCAAAATCGTTTTCAAAGCCTGGCCGAAGCATGGCAAAAATATTCAGGTTTGCCTTTCCCACAGCGGGTTCCAGGTATTTTCCCGTTCGTCCGCTGATGTATAAAATATCGCCGTTTTCGTTTACCAAAACCCCGGCAGGCGCAAATTGCTGCAACAGCAGTTGATCGGCAAGTGTTTGAATGTTCGTCATTGGTTTTTCAGATTCAGTGTTTTCAATATTACCCGATTTGGCCCGGGTAAATGAAGAAGGAAAATCGAATAATTGTGGGTTCAGGTTGGCCTCAGAACGTTTATAAATTTTAAGAGCCGAATCAACCGGGGTGAAAAGATGATTTTGCACGCCAAGCGTTTCAGACGTTCCAAGCATTAAAAACCCTTGCTGGTTAAGGCTGTAGTAAAACAGCCCTAACAATTTTCGCTGTAATTCGGGATCCATATATATGAGCAGGTTCCGGCACGAGACAATATCTAAATTGGTAAAAGGCGGATGCATAATAATGTTGTGTTGCGCAAATATAATCATCTCCCTTATTTCGGTATTTATTCGGTAACCGTCATCCGTTTTGGTAAAAAAACGGCTCAGCCTTTTGGGCGAAACATCGTTGGCAATATTATAGGGAAACAATCCTTTGCGGGCAAAATCAATGGAATCGCTATCCAAATCGGAAGCAAAAATCTGTAATGATATTCCAACATTCGGTTTCATTTTTTCCAGCGTTTCCTTAAAAACAATGGCCAGCGAATAAGCTTCTTCGCCTGTTGAACAGCCAGGCACCCAGGCTCTTAGTTGCGAATTGGGTTCCATTGTTTCAATCAGTGCGGGAAATGCTTTTTCTTTCAGTTTTTCCCAAACCGGTGCATCGCGGAAAAAATTGGTTACTCCAATCATCAGTTCTTTGAACAGAATATGCACTTCCTTCGGATTTTCCTGTAAAAAGTGCACATACGAGAATATTTTATCAATTTTATGGACGCTCATTCGTCTTTCGATGCGACGGTAAACGGTATTTTTTTTATACAGTGAAAAATCGTTGCCTGTATGTGTCCGAAGTAAAATAATAATTTTCTCAAGCGCGCTTTTATCTTTTACTTCTGTTTTCAGGTTTGACCTAACCAGAGGAATTTGTTTGAGGAAATGAATAAGTTCAGCAGGCAATTTTTCCGGAGGGGCCACTATATCAACCAGTCCGGAGTCGATGGCATTTCGTGGCATACTGTCAAATTTGGCCGTTTCGGGTTCCTGTACCAGTACAATTCCGTTTTTTTCTTTTATTGCCCGAATTCCGCTGCTTCCGTCGGAGCCCATTCCTGATAGAATAACGCCAACAGCATATTCCAATTGGTCATCGGCCAGCGAGCGCAGAAAAAAATCGACAGGAAGCCGAAGTCCCCGGGCTTCAACCGGATCAAACAAGTGAAGTGCTCCTTTGAAAATGGACATGCTTTTGTTCGGAGGAATAACATAAACACAGCCTGGCTTTACTTTCATAAGGTCTTCAGCCTGAAAAACCTTCATGTTGGAAATTCGCTGGAGCAATTCAGGAAGCATCCCTTTTTGTGTGGGATCCAGATGCTGGATAACCACATAGGCCATTCCGCTTTTGTCGGGTACATTTTTTAAAAATTGCTCCAGGGCCTCCAATCCCCCTGCCGAAGCGCCGATACCCACAATTGGAAACTTACCGGATTTTTTATTGGGAACCTTTTCTGTTACAATACTTTCCTCTTTTTTTCTTTTTGTTTTCAATTATCAGTTCTTTTTAATCCAAGTTTATAAACATCAAAAATATACATTAATACATTAAAAGCAGTTCAGGTTCCTGCAATTGTTGTTCTCAAACTGCACTTTTTAAAATGCGAAAATTAGAAAACATGAATAATTTATGCATTATATAATTCTTTGAAAAGTTTACATTATTCCCACTTTTTTAATTCTGCTTTGACAAAATTGAAAAATATGTATTACACCGTCCTTCAGGGCGGTGACCAGGACAAATCGTGTGTACAACAAATTCCATATTTTCATGCGCTTTCAGAAAAACGGATCTTTTACACCGTGGCTTCAGCCCGGTGAACAGAGATATCAAAAGCAAAAGGGCTTTAGCCATTAAGAGAATTAAATGCTAAAGCCGAAAAAGACTCCGAAAAGGTTAATCACCGGGCTAAAGCGCCGGTGTAAAAATTGTTTGTTCGATGGTTTATCGTGGAATTTGTCGTACACCAGGACAAATCGGGTGTACGACAAATTCCATATTTCTATTCACTTTCAGAAAAACAGATCTTTTACACCGTGGCTTCAGCCCGGTGAACAGAGATATCAAAAGCAAAAGGGCTTTAGCCATTAAGAGAATTAAATGCTAAAGCCGAAAAAGACTCCGAAAAGGTTAAACACCGGGCTAAAGCGCCGGTGTAAAAATTGTTTGTTCGATGGTTTATCGTGGAATTTGACGTAACCAAAAATGTGTGAATGATGTAACTCTTTCCCTGAATTGTGTAATACTTCACTGTTTTTATGAGCTTACCTTTGATTGAAAATCATTAACTGTAAATAACATTTCAAATCTTATTAAAATGGCAAATACCAATAAAATGAAAATTAGCTGGAAAAATGATTTGCAGCAGTCAGTTACAGAACAGGATGTGTTGAAGCTCAGAAAGCAACTTAAAACCATTCAAAGTTCATTTGATTTAAAAATGAGAGATTGCAGATTGAATATACAGGCACAAGGACAAAATATGTGATGATTGTCCTGATGCCTGGGAATATATTATTTAAACAAATGTTTTAAAAATAAAAAAGTCAGAAAATGAAAAAGTTTAAAATGGGTTTAGTGGTGGTTTTAAGCGCAGCATTCCTTTTTACGGGTTGTGCTTCGTGGAATAAAACACAGAAAGGAGCAGTTATTGGAACTGCCTCGGGCGGAGCTGCTGGTGCAGTAATTGGTCGCGCTTCGGGAAATACTGCCCTTGGGGCAATCATTGGAGCTGCAGTTGGCGGCGGCGCAGGCGCTGTAATTGGCCGGCAAATGGACAAACAGGCTGAAGAAATTGCAAAAAACGTACCCGACGCAAAGGTTGAGCGTGTAGGCGAGGGTATTGTGGTGGAATTCAGCAGCAATATTTTATTTGGTTTCGATGAATCGAACCTGTCACTTGACGCTAAAAATAACCTGGATAAACTGGTGGTTGTATTGAACAGTTATTCTGAAACCGATATCGAAATTCAGGGACATACCGACAGTAAAGGAAGTGTAGCTTATAACCAAACCTTATCAGAACAGCGGGCCGGAACTGTTTCCCGCTACCTGACAGGTAAAGGAATTTCATCTGACCGTTTGAATATTAAAGGGTTTGGCGAAGAATTACCCAAATACTCAAACGATACAGCAGATGGCCGGACCCAAAACCGCAGGGTTGAATTTTTGATTACTGCCAATGAAAAAATGAAAGCAGAAGCTGAAAAAGAAGCATCGAATTAATTTATAACACGTTACAAATAATAATAATATAATAATGAAGACAAAACTATTTTCTTTGATTTTAATTTTTGCACTTACAGGTTCTGTGGTTTTTGCCCAGGGACTTGCCGGTTCAAAAACTTCCTTTGCGATTCTTGGTGGTGTTAATTTACAAAACCTGAACGGAAAGGACATAAGCGGCAACAAACTTGAAAATGACATGCTCACCGGTTTTCATGCCGGAGTAAATGTTCAGCTTCCTGTTGCCCCTGAGTTTTACTTTCAGCCGGGACTGATGTTTAGTACAAAAGGAGCTAAAAATATAGGAGTACTAAATAGTACACACAAACTTTCGTATGTTGAACTGCCGTTAAATTTTGTTTACAAAGCCCTGGTTGGCAATGGTTATTTTATGCTCGGATTCGGCCCTTATGTGGCTTATGGAATCGGGGGCAAAGCCATTTACGAAGCTGGTGGTGTTTCGGTTGAGAATGACATTGAATTTAAAAAAGAGGTGGAATCGGGCGACCCCCATACCACAGTATATGTAAAACCGTTTGATGCCGGCGCCAACCTCTTTTTCGGTTACGAATTACCGGCCGGACTGTTTTTGCAACTGAATACGCAACTCGGGTTGCTCGATATCAATCCTGTGGATAACCGTATTACCGGTGATAATAAATCAACACTTAAAAATACAGGTTACGGGCTTTCGCTTGGATACCGGTTTTAGTACAATATTTTCCAACTCATAGAAAAGGCCATTGTTGTTTTTCAACGGTGGCCTTTTAAATTTTAAAAAAACCTTATTTTTAATCCCTGACCTACTATATAACTAAAACAGAAAGCGACAGCGTCGCGATAATATTTGTAGAACAAATGTTGTCGATGCAAAAGGAAGGTGCAGCGCACCGCAACACAAGAGATATTACGGTGCGCTGCACCTTCATGGGATCCTTCAATTCTCAATCTACAAATATTAGGGTGCGCTGCACCTGCTTCCCTGAAGTTATTCTTTTTGATGTTCGTTTCAAAAATCGTGGGGACTTAGTAGAAAAGTTACAAATTTGATTTTTACCTTATTACCATATTGCGCTCCGGCAAAGATTATTTAAAAATAAAATGGTTACCGCCATTTATAAAGCGAGTAAATTTATTGATCAAATATTCATTTATTGTCGTTTAACATCCAATAATATAAAACATTTATACTCTTCAAAATCGCTGAGCATTCGGGAGCAAAATTGCAGTTGGCAAGTCCTTTTGCTCCCGATAACCATCGGGACTAATTGCTTTTTGCCAACTTACATAAATGTATAAATTTATCCCGTTTTTAGTATAGCAGCCCTACTTTTCTCATTTCTCCCCTTTTCAGCGCTCCAAAATTACGTTAAAAGATTTTCATCCCATTTCTCTGTAATCTTCGAAGTTTCACCTTTTAACAACGCAGCAAAAACCAGCAGCGATTTCCGGGCATCGCCCAGCGGGTAATAAAATGCATCCCAGTTTTCGCTGTCTTCACCATCATGGTTGGGAATTACGTACTGAAAGTGGTGTGCATTCTGCAATTCGAGAATAGCGCTGGAGGCTCTTTTTTCGATGTTCTCCAGGTCTTTGAGCGACAGTTCACCTTTTTGTTTGCGGGTACGGCGCAGCAGTTTACGGCGCATTACATCAGTTATTAAATCGGGTAAAGAAACATCCGGTTCAACCGACTTCAAATACTGGATTTCATCTTTGGAAACCGGTGACATAAAAACACTCAACCGGAAAATTCCCTCCAGGGCCGGATGTGTTTGCAAAACTCTTCCCACAAAGGGATTTCCTTCAAAAAGTATGTCATTCTTTTCCAGGTTTTCTTTTAATTCCTGCAAATCGAGAGCCTGCAAATCACCGCGTACATCCATCACCACAAAACCTTCCTTTCCCTTCAGTTTTTCAATTTCGGGGCGGGGGCGAAAATGGTAATCAAAACCATTGGTTTCCCCCGGACGGGCAGTACGGCTGTTATATAAAACAAGCGGTTTCATGGCATTGTAAAGTTCAGGATAAAACTTTGCCAGCGCTTTGGCCAACGGACTTTTACCCACACACGAAGGACCGGAGAAAATGACGAGTCGGTGTTTTTGAATGCTCATATTTTTAGATTTTTATGGTTTTCCTTTGAATATATCCTTTTTTTCACCCCGATTTTATTTTTGACTAAATCCCTGATTCTTTTCTCCGTATTTTAATCCTCATTGCGCCTTTTACGGGTTTTTCAGAAACCAGGATAAGGTAACCGCCGCCGCCTGCACCTGCCAGTTTCCAGGCAAGTACTTCCGGCTTGTAACTTTCAATGACCTTTTCTATTTCAGGGTTCATCATAGAAGGAAAAAGAGTGGTTTGTGCGTTGAACGAATCGAGATAAGCGGCGGCAAAAGTCTTTAAATCTTTTTTCATGATGGCATCCCAGGCCTGTTCAGCTGCACCAGCAAGCTTTTTTACATTTTCCGTGTTGATATTTGTGTTTCCCAGTAAATCGAGTCCCTGTGGACGCGGCCAAAGCAATACCATGTAAATGTGATCTTCCAGCCAGTCGAGAATGTCATCGTCGTGCACCGATTCAATTTTTAATGGCCAGAAAGCATTGTCGTAATAATGCCGCACCAAACCGGGCATACAAATTCCAATGGAATCCTGTGCCCCGGAGATGATTTGTGACCCCGGATTGTTTTCAAACTTAAAAAGCATTTCAGCCAATTTTTCGGGTTTTCCCAGTGGAAGGTTGTGTGCCCATATTTTTTTTGCGGCATTGCGTGTTGATGTGCTCATACCGCACCGTTCGTTGTATTCAATTATGGGTTCCAGCGAAAGGGTGATGGCCCATCCGGGGTGGTATTTCGAAACGTAAGGCTGGTCAATCCAGGTACCAGCCAGGTCTATACGATAGGGAAGCATGCAAACGCCTGAACTTCTTATGGAAGTAGTGGACCGTGGCGGCAAACCGGCGTCGGGAATGCGTTCAAGCACTTTCAGTTCAATGCCCATCTCTTCGCACAGCATCTTTTTTGCCGGAGAGTAACCGTCTTCATTCACCACGAAAACATCGGGTTGAAGCCGTTGTAAATCGGTTTCAAAATCCATGATGCCACCTCCCGAATTAACGAAAGCATCTTTCACGTGACGAACTGCTTTTACCATATAAAGCCTTTCCTGTTCACTGTTAACTGTGGGGCGGCCCTTCAATTCCTCAATGGTTTTATCGGAACCTAGTCCCACATATAAATCGCCATATTGGGAAGCTTCTTTAAAGAAAGCTACATGTCCGCTGTGCAACAGGTCGAAGCAGCCGGAAACAAATACTTTTTTGTCAGTCATTTTGTGTTTTTTGAAATCGATAAACCTGTTTGAATCAATAAAAAGTCTAAAATACAAAATGGAAGGAATAAATGACTGGAATACGTCATTTTTTACCTTGAATTCATCGGGTTTTAGCGAAAGCGTAAGTTCATTGTTGAAATCGAGCCAGGGAAAGGTTTTTCAAATAGTTAACAACATTTTTAACGGAGTATTATTATAAGTATAAAGTCATTTATACTTCGCGCGGGATAAAATGTGCCAACCAAATTTAGTTGACAGTTGGCAAAGGTGCAGTTGGCAAAATGACTTGCTCCCGATTACTCGGGACCAATTGCTTTTTGCCAACTTACATAAATGTATAAATTTATCCCGTTTTTAGTATAAACGCTGGCAGGTCCGGCAGCTGCCGAACGCTGTCAGGCTTCCGATACCATGGATTCGCGCCACAAATACACTGCCGTCGGAGCCATAATTTTCCACGCCGTGCGGTTGCATCCATTCCAAAACAGTTACCCAGGTTTCGATTTTGCTTACACCGGTCACTCCAAAATTTCCCAGAAGTGTGGCGCGGACGGGGACTGGTCACTTTACAGTCGGGTGTGTAAACAACAGTATGTCCGGTGCCGAGTAGTTTTTCGGAGGACTTATGCCATCCGGGCAAGAAATCGCTTACTGCCACCAGGCGTTCCACGCCATCGCTAATTTCAAAGCTTGGTTTCAGTGTTTCCTGTTCCACCGGTTCAGCCCACGTTTTACCCAGTTCATTCGTTTCCAAACCAAACATTTCCCGAAACACATCGCTGCCCGCCAAATCGAGACTGTTCATGGTCATTACAACACGTGGAGCTCCTTCTTTCCATCTAATTTTATTGAACGGGGTTATCCATCACCCAAAGCAGCGGATTACGGATGGGCAGGTTCCTTATCACTTCCTGTGTTTCGGGATAACCATCAAGCGTTTTCCACAATTCAATGTACTCCGGGTTGTTGTAAGCTTTTCCAGCAAATAGCAAAAACGGGTGACGCACCGGCCATTCGTCCCAGTACATCACATCTTGTTCGTAAGGCCATTTCGATTTGTCTTTCACATACGGGTATAAAAACTCAGCGCCCAATTCCAGGTTTTTCCCATCAGATGTAGAAAATTCATACAGGTTATTATTTTCATCCGACAAAATTTCGGCGGCAGTCATAAACGCATCGAGGTTAAACAGGGAGTAACCGTAGGGTTTCGTGCGCCTGATTTCCAGCGGAAATGAGCCGTCTGCAGCCATCTGGTCGGGCAACAATATTTCTTTAAAACGGCTTCTGCACAATTCCAGCACTTCTGTATTTTCCGTGAGCCGCGCGAATGCCCCAACCTGCATCACCCAGCAGGTGGCGTGATTGTTCTTCGTGTTCATCTCGTCTATTCCGTATAGATGTGTGGTGAGCCACGTTACAAATTCGCTGAACCAGTTCTTAACTGCTGCAATCTGACTTTCCGGCAGCGCCTTGTTTTGTTCCAGAATTTCCACCGAGCGGGCCACTTCAATCAAATGAATGGCATCTATGATTCCAATGCCGCGCCCGGTTACCCGGCCTTTAATGGCCTGCGCATAATTCAGACTGGGATTCATCCGGGTTTCAGGATTCACAAACCATGCTTCCAGATGACGGCCAACTGCTTCTGCAAATTTTTCGTCACCCGTTAACAACCATGCCGAGGTTTGCATGCCCACAATTTGGCTCAGGCGAATCATGGTCAGGCGGTGCGCCACAAAGTTTTCAGGATTGGTTTCTCCGTCGCGTTGAATGTAGGGCCCGTCGGGATCTTCCGGGTTAGGCCACCAGTAATCGCCTTCGGAGTAAAAATCGTTAGGCCCTCCTGCACTGCGTTCACACACTTCGGCGGCGACGGTTACCGGCAAACTATCGAGGTAGCCGTTGGCTGTTTCAATGATAAACTGCTGTTCTTCATTTGAAATATAGGGAACTTCTTTCCGAGAACTACAAGCGGAAAACAAAACAAGGATTATTACAGAATAAAACCCAAATACTACTTTTCTATTTTTTTTCATTCAGATATCAAATTTTATCAAGTTCCTGTTGTGTAAGGCCCTTTGCTGCCATTTCATCTCTCAATTCATACAAAAAATCAAGATATTCCTTTTCATTTTCACCCAATGAGATTTTCATCAATTCTTTGGCAATTGAAATATTAAACTTATTTCCTATTTCTTTTTTCTTTTTTTCAGAGGCTTTTTGCCATGCTTTTGCAATTCTCTTATCAACTTCAATAACTATTCTTTCCATTTTTAACTCCTTTATCAATTAGCCAAAATTACAAAAAAGAACTAATCTTCGATTGATCAACAATTATCTGAGAAATGATTCCACAAATACCAGAGGTAAAACACGACTATTTTTTCAATTTTTTACCTCCGTTATCACGATCTCGTTTTTCCCTTTGGTTTTCGGGTTGTTTAACGTAAATACAATCCGGGTGATTCCGTCGGGCCAGTAGCGACGAAGACCATAAACCGTTGTGGTAAATGGTAAAACAGCAAACCTCAGGAATTAGCTAAAATATCAAAAAATGCAATTGGTGCAAGTTTTGATAATTTAATTTCTAACTTTGTCCAATGGATAACTACATAAACAGAAAAGAATATATAGACAAACTACTGTCGTATAAAGATAAAGACCTTATAAAAGTTGTGAGTGGTTTACGTAGATCAGGGAAAAGTACTTTGCTTGAAATTTACTATGACCATTTGTTAAAACAGGGCATCGGTAAGCGACAAATGCAATTTTTCAATTTTGAACTACCGGAAAATTACCTGAACAAAAGCTGGAGCGATATATATTTCGAGATAAAGAAAAAAATGCAATCCGATAAAACCAACTATGTTTTTTTGGATGAAGTTCAAAACATACCATTCTTTGAAAAATTAGTGGACGGACTTTTTGCCACAGAAAACACAGATATTTATATTACAGGTTCAAATGCATTCTTGTTGAGTAGTGAATTGGCAACTTTTTTGAGCGGTCGTTACATTGAAATTTCTATTTTGCCATTTTCATTTAAAGAATACTTAACAGCTCGCCATATTCAAATGGGTAACAAGTACCTCAATTTTGAAGCCTTATTTTTTGATTATGTAAACGAAACTTCATTGCCAAAAGGTGTCGAATTACGTGAAGGTGGTTTTGACAAAATATACGAATATCTTGAGGCTATTTATACAACAATAATCGAAAAAGACATAACTCAACGACATCAGATAAACGATAAACGTGCTTTTGCAAACATTGTAAAATTTGTGGCTTCTAATATTGGAAATCAACTTTCACCAGGTAATATTTCCAAGACACTTAAACAAGACGGACAAAACATACATCACGCCACGGTTGAAAAGTATTTGGATTATTTGGTAACCAGTTTTGTATTTTACAAAGTAAACCGATTCGACTTGAAAGGAAAAAAACAGTTGGCTACACAAGAAAAATATTATTTGGTGGATGTTGGGTTATTAAATGTGTTGGCAGGCAAAGAGAGAATTACAGAAAGAGGTCATATTTTAGAAAATATTGTTTATTTGGAATTATTACGCCGAGGCAACAAAGTATGGACGGGTACCGCCCGAAATACTGAAGTGGACTTTGTCTGCAAAAATCCAACAGGCGAAATTGATTACTACCAAGTGGCATGGCAAATGACAAATGAAAATACCGTAGAGCGTGAGTTTGGGGCATTAGAAAAAATTAATGACAACTATCCAAAATATTTGCTCACGACAGATTCATTTACACAAAATCGTAGCGGAATTAGACACATAAATGTATTTAATTGGCTACTTGAAACAAATGAAAATTAAGGCACATCACTAAACAGGCTGTATGAAAATGGGAATTTTTTGCACCGTGGCTCAGCCTGTTGTATAAAATGCAAATAAATAAGTTGTAGCATTTAAAATCCTGAATATTAAATGCCTAATTCAATTATCTTATTACTTCCATTATCACTATCTCATTCTTCCCCTTTGTTTTTGAATTGTTCACGGTGAATACAATCCGGGTAATGCCGTCGGGCCAGTAGCGGCGCAGACCGGCGTCAGTCACTTCGCTAAACTCGATTTTGGGTGAAACGGTTTTGGCGTTGTATTTCATTTCCAGGTCAAATCCGTCGCCTTTCAGCAATAAAACGCCCGGTTTCTCTTCCGATACTTTGCAGTAGGTTACAAAATTAATGGTGGTAGGTTCGTCCATCACTTTTTCCAATTCGTAATCATCGCGAATGATAAACTGTTTGCCGCGGTCGAGCTGATAGGTTCGCACCCACTTTTCAACTGCTGCATCATCCGGGTAAGCTTTGGAAATGTCGGTTGAAAAAACCGCTTTTTTTGCATCGGCTTTAAAGTTGGTGTTGGCCGCCACATATTCCCGGCCCTGCATTTGGTCCACCCCGTTTATTTTGGGCAGTTGATGATACTGGCTCTGCATGGTCCAGATTTCGTACCGGCGGCTGCTAAAGGTTTTAGCGGTGTAGGTTTCGCGGCCAATATCGATAAGTGCCGGTTTTCCATCGAAGTACAACACACAGGTTCCCAAATCGTTGTGATTGTGGCTTTCGGCATTGTGGCCGCCTTTGGCTGCAAAAAAGAAACCTTCGGAAGAACCTGCCTGGTCGCGGGCGCCGGCCACTTCAGTTTGCGGCAGCCAAAAATCACTGATGCGTGCATTTTCCGTTTCGGCATTTTTAATTTCTTCCAGATGCATCAGTTGCATAATCTGTTCGTCGATTTTTCCGCCAGGCGCTTTTTCTCCCCAATCCTGCTTTTCAGCCAGAAAAGCCCCGAACTTCTGCATTAAAGGATCGCCAATGTCTTTTCCGTAGCTGTAAATAATTTGCGGACGGCTACCGGTGGTGGCATCTGCATCGGCAAAGTTTATAAAGTACGGATAATCAATGTATGCTTTGTAAATGTAGTTGCCCATGTTTTTGATGAGCTGATTATCGTACACATCGAACCCGCCACCGGTAGCCCGTTTCAGCAGGTCGAGGCACTGGTAGAGCGATGCCCCTGCCCTGCCCCAGTAACTCGGGCCTTCGTCGCAGCCGCCATCATCGGGATACACATTTACAAATTCATCAAGCGAACGAACCAATTTTTGCACGCCTTTAATTTTTTGCTGCTGATCATCTTCCAGAATCAGAATGGCTGTGAGCATGTTGTGGTTGGTCCAGGGATTCCAGTTGTTCACATGCCGCGAACCGTCCAAACCCTGCCACCAGAAATCGTCGCGCTCGTAATACGGAATGACGGCTTTTTTCATGATTTCGTCTTTCAGCCTTTTGGCAATAAGCGGGTGAATTTTGTCGAATTCATCTTTAAACAAAAACCAGGTCCACGAAAGAACATTGGCAATTTCGCCCACACCCAAATCGATAACCGGTTCATCTGCATCGGGCAAACCGTGTGGCGCCTTTTGTGCAGTGAGATGCGCCGACCAGCCCCACCAGGTTTGTTCGCTGTAATACCAAACGCCGTTCACAATCTGGTCGGTAAACCGGCCTTTGCCTTCAGCCAGTTCACCCATTACCAGAGCAACCAAAGCAGCCCGGGGTGCAGCATACGCACCTTGCCGCCGATCGCCCGAGCGGATAATTTCGAGGTAATCGGTAGCCTTTACCACCGGCCAGTCGTAATCCAGGTATTCTTCTGCATCCTGAATATACTCCCGACGTATGGTTTCCGGTAAGTTATTCCAGAATTCACGATCGGTGTAACCAGGAAATTCCAGTATTGAAAAATCATTCACAAGAGCCTGAGCAAGGTTGGTTTCTTTGGCTTCTTTCTGAAGCAAATCCCGTTTTTCGTAGGAAAAAACGCTAACGGAAAAACAAGTCAGCAAAACAAAAAGCATTAATTTTTTCATCTCATTCTATTTTTTTGATTCATTTGTATGGTTTATTCCAAATTTTTAAGCCGGCTTAATTTTTCAAGCACTTTCTTTTCAACTACCAAACAGTTCAGTAAAAAAGTACCGTTGTTTTTATAAGAACATTCCTTTTGTAAACAGTAATGAGGCAATTTAAATTGTACGAACCAACTGAAACGGTTCCATCAATCCATAATCCATCAGAAAATATTCTGAACCGGCAGGAGCTTTTTCTGGAGCGTAATTCCAGGAGTGCGGGCCAAAAATCCAGTTTTTGTTATCCTGATAGAAAAATCCAAACGTGTTTTTCAAGCTGCCGGTTACTTTCACTGTAATTTCGTTTTCACCTTCCTTAAGCAAACCGGTAACATCCAGTTCGTTGGGCTGCCAGGCTATCAAACCGGCAGGTTGACCATTTACAAGCACTTCGGCTACCGTTCCCTTCCATTTTGGCAATTTCACTTTATAAACTGCTTTTTCCAATCCGGAAATGTTGAAATTTTGAGAATAAGCCACTTTTTGCGAATAAAACGGCAGTCCGTTTTCTTTCCATGAGCCCGGTTTATCCATATTTCCACCAGCAATTTCGAAACCCCTTTCATTCGGAATTACACTGAAATCGCCTAACAAATAAACCGGCATCACTTCCGCCAGAATGTGCATCCGCGGCGCTTTGATGGTCAGTGTGTTTTTCCCCGGTTTCAGGAAGCTGCCAACGGCAAACTGCGGAAAACTCTTTTCAATCCAGAAACTGCCTTCGTTTTTAGCAACCTCGTTTCCGTTGATAAACACTTTCCACAACTCAGGGCGTTCAACCACCGCGCGTATGGATTGCATGGCAGCGGCATCCAGATTCGCATTGATGTTGAAATGGTAACTGGCTTCAAACCACGAATTGTCTTTAAACAACGTATCCATTTCGAGCCAGGTTTTTTTGTACTGAATTTTGTGCTGCCACGGATTGCCCATTGCAACGTCATTTTCTTCAAACAAACCGATGAGCGCATTCATAAAATAAACATCCTTTTTCTCCGACTCTACTGTTTTCAGGTCGAGGTAATTCACCATCATAATGTTGTCGGATTCGCGTTTAACCGAAACGGCGCCGGCACTTTCAACAATGGTTTCAGTTCCGGTAACCGATTTATATTCCGGTTCGTCAGATTTTTTATTGGTTGCTGTAAACAATGCGCTTCCCACCGGACTGAGTTCAACCTGAAACGTAACTTTCCCGTTTTCGGTTTTGGCAGGATAACTGAAAACTTTTCCCGAAACCGGGTCGAGCATCGAAACCTGTTTTCCTTCCACAGTAATTTCAGCGGCTGCTTTTTTGGTGGTATGCGAGTTCACGAAAAACAGCAGTTGTCCGTCATCCAAAATCCGGCGCTGATGGTAAAGCATGCCGTTCCGGGTTTGGTCGTTCATTACAAACTCATCGTTCCGGAGCATTTTCAGTGTGCCTTCGTTTTTCAGGTTCTCCGAAACCAGCCAGTTTTCAGGATGTTTGGCCGCGAGTTCAATAATTTCTTTTGATTCCGATCCGTCGAGCAACGTAATTTTTGGATTAAACGACAAAACTTTTCCGCCGTTTTCAAGGTATTCTTTCAACAAATTGAACGTTGTGATGTCGATATTTTCCATTTCGGCCGGAATCACCACCAGCGAATAATCACGTTTCCCAACCTTCAAAATACTGCCGGTTACACTTCCCAATGTTTTCAGCACATTTTCAGAACCCAAATCGTATTCAACATGAAGTTGCTCCAACCGGTAAACAAAATTTTTGAAACCGTTGCGAATGGTGTTGATCGCCGGATTTTTATCCCTTCGGGAGAAATACATCCACGCGGTTGTATTGGGCTGAAGTACCAAAGTGGTATTGATTTGCTGTCCCGCCGACATGGCCATTGAAATGCGGCCAATGTAATCGCCCATCAGTTTGTAGTGTTCCCACCACGGTTCGTGATAAGAAAACGACGGCGGGTAGTCGAATTTACGTACCCCGTTTAACGAATAATACGAAAGATGCTGGTTTACAAAATTAACACCCAGCACACCCTGCCAGTCAGCCAGCCGTTTCTGGGTTTCGAAAGTCATTTCCCAGCCGCCGCCGCCATAAGTTTCGCTCAGGGTTCGTGTTCTGCCGGCCTGATTGGCAGCGCTCAGCAACTCGCGCACAGCACGGTCGTTTCCAAACTGGCCGCCCAATCCAGCCGAGTCCAGCCGGTTTCCCAGCATATCCACTCCCGGCATTTGGTGCCAGATGTAAAAAGCTGCTTCATCCATCCCATCGGTCGGTTCAGGCCAGCCGTGTTCCCAGTAATGCCCGGTCCAGACGAGATTTTTTTCCTCGCAGTATTGATACCAGGGTTTGGCCCAGCGGTCAACAAACATCTCAACCAAAAGCTCGTAAAAATCGTGTCGCACCTTTTTCCAATTACCGGTTTCCTCCACCAGCGACGGCAGGTTCAACTTCAAATCGTAACCCCAGCGTTGATGAAAAACATCAAACAAATCGGGCGTCCAGCGGAGCATCGTACCTCTTGGCATGGCCGCTTCGAGGTTGGGTTCGTCGGTAAAAACGCCCAGAACAGTGGAGCCAAAATCAGCCTGGTTTTTCTCGTAACCTTTGGTCATGGTCACGTCCATGAATTTTTCAGTTACCCCCGGGTAAAGTAAATCAACATAAGTAAAACCTCCGTACCAGGGCGATTTTCCGGGATAGGTTTTCCTAAAAATATAAAATGTTCCTTCCTTTCCGTTTTCAGTTTCAACCGCAGCAGTAATATTTTCAAAACCGGTTTCCGTTTTGCGCAGCACCACTTCAATGGTGTCCGAAAAAACAACATCCAGTTTTTGCTGGATTTCCATGCTCAAACCTGTGCCGTGCTGATATGAATCGGGCATTTCTGCCGGAACGTGCCCGCCTGCAAAACCCGACGGATAGGAGTTTTCATCGTAAATCCAGACTTTCATTCCCAGTTCTTTTCCCTTCTGAACGGTGTAATCGAACAAATGAAACCAATCCTCGGAAAGATATTCGGTGAGCAATCCCGGGCGCGGATGAACAAACACGCCGCCGATTCCGGCTTTTTTAAACTCCCTCATCTGGAAATCAATCCCTTCTTCCGAAATCTGTTCGTTCCAGTCCCAAAGCGGCGCACTGCGGTATTCAGCAGGCGGATCGGCAAAAAGCTGCTTGAGTTCAGTTACTGTGTTAATTCCTTCGGGAACAGGTTTTTGGGTGCAGCCTGAAAACAGGACAATCGAAAGTAAAATAGCGGTTACAAAAAAGAAAATACGTTTCATTTCACAATTTTTTTTAGTTATTAAATTCAGACTTCGACTTCGCTCAGTCTGACCGTCACCCTGAGCGTAGTCGAAAGGTGTTTGAAATAATATTCTATTGACTTTAACCAAAACACATTGTTTCATATTATTCGATTTTTGAATTTAACTTTATTATTTATATCAATGTGGCTAAAGCCTTGCTCAACAGTAATTTATTAATCCGTCAGCTAAAGCAGACGGCAATAAAATAAAAACAGAAAATTAATCAAATCAATTTTGCTGTTAATCCAGATTTTTAAGCCATTCCAGTTCATCAATTACCTCCTTTTCAACCTCCGACCAGTGAAAATACCGGTTGCCGCCGTTGTGGGTGTAATGCATCAAAGGCATGGGCTGGTAAACTTTTTCAGTTATGACAACTAACTCCCGCCAATTTTCCGCAGCTTTTTCCAGATTTTGCACCGCTTTTTGATGAAACTCCTTTTCACCGGTATTCAGGTATTTCTGATAATTGACGGCAGCGCGCAATTTACCGGAGAAATAGAGGCCAAGTTGCGACCACGCCCGAATATCGGAAACTTCATAAAGCAGGTCCGTATTTTTTCCGGGTTCAATTTTTTCCACATCTGCCAGCGCTTTCAGGCAAAATGTTTCCACCGAATCGGCCAATTGAAGCGGGGTAATTTTTCCATCAACCGAATTTTCACCATTGTCCAGAAATTCCTGAATGCTGAGGTAAGCAGGCTCCATTGGTTCTTTAGCGGCCATTTCAGCAAGCGAAATCAGCTTAACTTTATTGTTTTCCATGGCCAGCATTCCTTCAGAATAAAGCGTAAAATCCCAGGTTGCATTCCAATATGAAGCCACTATCAACGGGACCCGGCTTACTTTTTTCTGTGCTTCGAACAATTCTTTCCCATGTTCCGGGAACAAGTTTACAAAAGCCTGTTCGAAAACCGAATCGGGCGTTTTGGGGTTATACAGCAGTCTACCCCAGTTTTTGTAAAACATCCACTGCCGCTCAAATGCGTATTTATTACTTGTTCCTTCCAGTGCTGTAATAAAGTCTTTGGCCGGAATATAACATTCGGACCCCACATAATACCCATTTACATAAGGCTGTACGTTTTGGGCAATATGCTTGCGAATAAACTCCGGTTGCCCCCATCGCAGTATAAAAAAGTCTTCGTTGCGCATCATCCAGGCCAGTTTATAGTTTCTCGGAAGTGGATTCCAGTAAGTGTCGGTCAGTTCGCCGCCATGTACTTTTACCAATGATGGGGTGGAATGTGCATGCGACCAGTTAAACTTCAGTTCGGTCATAACAGGGCCGATGAAACAACTCAGCGTATCGAGGGAACGACGCGTCATCCGCTCTACATCCACAGAAGTTGAGCCACCACTCCCCAAGTTGGCTGAAAAAGGAATCCGGTGGATGAACTTTATTTTTCGGGATGCATTCCGTGCCCCCTGAATAATGCTTTCGAGCATCCAAATCTGGCGCTCTTCGGGGGTCATTCCGCCCATACCTTCGCCATGCGAAATTCCCAGGCCGGTTAAATCAGGATAAGTATCGATAACAGCTTTTACACTTTCGCGCATGTAATCCTTTACAATTTCAGAGGTGTCTCCCAGATTGATAAAATATTCGTTGTTGATGCTGTATTCGGCCACGCTGTGCGCTTTTGCAAATTCAGGTGAAACAAAAATATTCCAGTTTACGATGTAGGTTTCAATGCCCCTGTTTTTGGCTTCCCGGAAAATATAATTCCAGAATTTTTTCCAACCGGCCATTTCTTCATCGGAAAAACCGCAGGCTTCAGGGTATTTTTCGGTTTTCACCATGTAATGAAACGGGTGCTGGCTCCAAAGTGTGAGCGCGTTAAACCGGTTTTCGGCCATCATGTCCAGAAATGCCCGCCAGAAGCTGGTGTCGCGAACCGTTTCGGAATGTAGTTGCAGCGCTTCTCCTGTGCGGTACGACATCCACGGCAGATTAAATTTAATGGCCCGGAACGGAAGATGCGGACTTTCCATTTTTGCAACAATGGTTTTCTGTCCGCTTTCCAGTTGTTCTTTGATATCGAACAACCCGTACATTAAGCCGGTTGCATCGCCACCAGTTACCGTAATTTTTTTATTTTCAACACTGATTTGAAAAGCTTCCGGTTTGAAATTTATTGAGTCAACTGAAGTTTGAATAATAAGGTCCGGGCGATTGTCAACAATTTTCACAAAACCTGCAACGCCGGTACCCTTCAATTTATTCATTCCCAAAAGCACCTGAGGCGAATTCTTTTCTACCTCCGGTTTTATGCGCAGCTCTTCACTGCTGCAAGAGGTGCAAACCAATCCCGCAAAAATCAGCAATAAAACCGCACTTAATCCGGTAATGCGGGTTTTAGGTTTTTTAATTGGTTTCATTCTATCCTGCCTTTTAGTTAGAAAGAATTTATTCGAATTTCAATATCGTTTAGTCCCGGCACCAAACGTACCGATCCAAAGGAAAGGTTCACGGGTTTTCCGTTCAAAGTTACCACATCTTCGGCAGAAAATCCGGCATTAAATTCACCCACAACATTTGCAGGAATTTCAATTTTATAGCGGGTAAGACGGTTGTTTACGCGATTGTATTCGCCTTTAATTTCGCCACGAATAGTAGGAACCTTTATGGAACTGTTTTTCAAACTGCTCATTTGAGGATTGATGGAAACCACCTCAAAACCGGGCTTTCCAGGTTGAATTCCCCACAAATACCGGGGAATGATGTTGGCCGGAGCCGCCCCCCAGGCATGGTTCCAGTCGGCATTGGGTTTATAGCGCATATCCCAGGCTTCGAGGGCAATGGTAGAACCCACTTTAATCATGTTGTACCAGCTGCGGTCGTGGGTAGCAGTCATCAGTTCGAGCGCATAATCTTCGTCGCCACTATTGTAAACCGCTTCCATTAAAAACTGGGCGCCGTAAACGCTGGGGGCCATTCCGCGTGTTTTCAGATAGGCGGCCACACTCTTTTTGTGCGCTTCGGGAACTATGCCAAAAGCCAGCGGCATCATATTGGCATGTGCCGAACCGTGGTCGGTTCCTATTCCGTCGCGGTAATACCCGCCGTCCTTCACAAACAAATGTTCGTTGATTGCCTTTTTTGCTTTGGCCGCCCGAAGTTCAAAATCGAGCATTTCCTCAGGTTTGTTAAGCAGCCCGGCAAATTCAGCCATAATCACCATATTCATGTAATAAAAACTATTGATGACCGTGTTGACCGGCCTGAACACAAATCCGTCGCGCTCGCCCTGCGGCCAGTCTTTTGGCAGTTTCCAGCCGGTATCTTTTTGGGCAGGCGGCCAGTCCACAATATCCCGAACGCGCTGGGTTGTATCGGCAAACCCAAGTTTTGACATAAATTCTCCGGTGAGTTTTGGCGAATGGGTACTTATCAAACCTTCCTGAACCTCAAGCTCCATCAGTGTTTTGTGTTTCAGCGGCTCGTAATATTTTTCGATGAGTTCGGTGTTTCCGGTGTACATGTAATCCTGGTAAAACATGAGCGCCACATGCAACTGCCACTCGGTGGGCCAGGTGGGTTTCTCCATAAAATATTCGATGGTCCGGCGCGCAATCGCATATTCATTGTCAACCGAATAGTGGCTCAGTTGGTTCAGGTAGGCATCGGCTTCGTAAGGAATCCTTTCCCGGTCGCCATCCACATAAACTCCGGCAAATGTGGTTGCTTTCTGGGTGTATTTGCACATTTCCCAAACCTGGTTTAAAATAGTGTCGGAACTGGCAAAGGAACTGGTATTTTCGTCGAAATAATTAAAATAAGCGACCTGTGTAACATTTTTAGCAGACAAATCTTTTGCACCTTCAATTTCAGCGTAACGGAAAGGCATAATCACCGGAAATGAATCGGGTAATGCCACTGCCATTTCATTGGTGTTCCGTTTGTCAGGTATCAATTCAATCTGGTAATTTTTATTTGGAGGTGAAACTTCAAGCTGAACTTCCTGGTAGCGAATGGTTCCGCCCGGTTCGCGATCTATTTTTCCATTCAAGAGTTTTTCACCCAGCCGAATGGTAAGGGTTTCTGATTTTTGTGCAGAATAGCTGATTTCCAACGTTCCAAAAGCAGCTTTTCCAAAATCGATGAAATAACTGCCATCGTCGTTTTTCTCAAACCTTACCGGATTAATTCTTTCAATCTGAAACCAGTTATGTGAGGTGAGTTTTCCGTCAAACTCTCCGGTTTTAAAAAGTTGTAGCGCTGAATATTCTGAAATCCGTTTGTCCTGGTCAAAAATCCGTACTTTCCAGTAATATTCGGAATTTGGTTTCAGAGGTTCCCCGCTAAACTCAATATCAACAGATTTGCTGCTTCGCACAATTCCACTGTCCCATACATCACCAATATTGTCATCAATTTTTTTCCGTGACGAAGAAACCAGAATTTGATACCCTTTTTGAATAACGGCTTCTTCAGGAACTATCCAACTGAATTCCGGTTTGCTATCGATAATTTTGGTGAACCGCGGATCGCGAATATATTCAACGGTCAGTCCGGATGGGATTCCTGAATACGGGTCGGCATATTTTTGGGTGAGTTGCTCCAGTTTGTTACTGAGTTTCTTCAGCACTTCGGCATATTCCGGTTTGGAAACGAGGTTATCGGTTTCTTTCGGATCGTTTTTGAGGTTGTACAATTCTTCGGAGAATTTATCATTTACATACCTGAAATATTTCCATTCCGAAGTGCGCACTCCTTCGCTGGGCGGAATGTTTTCAAATTCCCAAAGGTGTTCTATTAAAATGGTGTCGCGGTTCAACGACTTCTGTTTTCCGGAAACTACGGGCATCAGGCTTTTCCCGTGCCAGGACTCCGGTTGCGGAATGCCGGCCAAATCGAGTATCGTAGCCGGCACATCAATGTTCAGGGCCATGTCGTCCAAATCGCGGTGTTCTTTAACACGCGGATCATAAACAATCAGCGGCACCCGGACTGAATTGTCGTACATCAGCCATTTCCCGGCAAACTGGCGTTCTCCCAAAAAATATCCGTTATCTCCCATAAAAATGATGACCGTATTTTCATCCAGACCTTTTTCTTTCAGTTTATTTCTGATTTTGGCAATTTCCAAATCAATGCCGTAAATCATCCGGTAATATCCTTTTACGCTGTGCTGGTATTTTTCGGGGGTATCGTAACGCCAGGTCCACCGCAGACGGTTAAACCCTTCGCGCACAGGCAGTGGCTGTTCCAGAAAGTATTTATCCTCTGCCAGTTCCGGGCCGGGCATTTCCATATTTTGATAGAGTTTGTCAGGTTCTTCCTGCCAGAAATACTGCAGCGGAGCACCATCATGGGCATGTGGCGCGCTAAAACTCAACGACAGGCAAAAGGGCTGTTCGGCGGGGGCATCGTCAATAAAATCCAACGCCTGTTGGCCGGTGTAACGTGTTAAATGGACGGTATCTCCATTTAGTGTTTTATAGTAAAACCCGCGGTAATCCCTGAACTGGTTATTCCGGTCGTAATCGTCAATCACATCAAAAAGTTCTTGCTTTCCATTGTAATTGACTCCAAATTTTCCAAAGAAACCGGTATAATAACCAGCATCTTTCATAAGTTTCGGATAAGATTCTTCCATATATTCTTTGCGAATGGGACCGGTTTGAAAAGTGTATTTATGGGTCCGTTCGTGCAACCCGCTGAAAATACTGGCCCGGCTGGCCGAACAAATGGGCGTTGTAGCAATTCCATTCCTGAAATAAACCCCGCTCTCCGCCAGTTTATCCATTTCGGGTGTTTGAATGATTTTGTTGCCGGCATACCCCAAGGCATCCCAGCGCTGGTCGTCGGTGAGGATGAAGATGATGTTGGGTTTTTCCGGTTCGTTTATCCCGCTTTTCTGAGCAATTGACAGGGAATTCCAGCAAAAAAAGCTAAAAAAAAACAGTAACATGGTTAATTTTTGTTTCATTGTGGTACGTTTTAATATTTTACTGATCTTGTTTTCGGAACATAAATAAAGCACTTTCTGCTCGTTTACGCATCCCGTCGCAACCTGTTTCAATTCACCTGTTGCCCGCTAAGCCGGTTTATTTTTACCATTTCATTTGAGGTTTCATCTCAGTTTTTCCGGTTTCTCAAAATCTTCCTCCATCTCATAAGGCAGCCGCCAGATATTTCCTTCGAAATCGCCAAAATAGATTTGCGATTTGCTTAACTCGTGCGAATGCCCGTCGGCCCAGAAAAAACAGAACGGCGCTTTGTAATCAAGTGGTCTGCGCACATAGGCATGGCTGAACTCACTGTTTTGGGTGAGTGATTTCTGTTTTCTCCATTTTTTGCCCTTGCTTTTTGACTGCCACACTTCCAGTTCGCCACCAACACCCCATTCCTGAGGGCCTTCAGCAGTAGGCCCCACAACTTTCCAATCTTTTTCTGAAATGTAAAGACTTCCCATATCGTAGTTGTGATCCGATTCGGTAATAACAGAAGTATGCCACTTCTTACCGGCCCAACGGGTAATACACCATTCGTACGGAGCGCTTACCGGGCCGGGCTCATGTCCGTTGCTGCGAATGTACAGGAAAGCCGGATTTCCATCTGAATCAAAACCCATATCCTTTAGGTAAACATTTTTCCCCTGCGACTGGTAATCAATTACCCTGGCCGGATTTTCAAGTTTAAGCAACGGAATTTCCAGAGGATTTCCCTGCACATCGGTCCAGGTTTGGCCCAAATCACTTGTTTCAATATAATAAACATCGGTGCGTTTGTCCACATTTCCATCGGGATGGCGGTTAAAAAATGTGCCCACCTTTTCACCGTTAAAACAGGCGCTGGTTTGATAATGGCCCGACCGTTCCCCTTCATTAACGGGGATGGCAGCCAGCAGTTGATCTTCGGTCCAGGTAACTCCGTCATGGCTCGATTCAAAATACAACAGCCTGATTCCGGTATATTTTGTGAACAAATGCAGGTACCCGTTTTTTGTATTCCACGGTTGAGGATAAGTCATTTCCTCTTCCGTAATTTGCACAAATTCATCAATGTTAAGCGGCTTTTTACTTCTGAATTTGAACCCCATCCTGTTTCTTCCCCGGCCACTCACAAAAACCTGAATGTGATTATCACCGTCAATCATAATGGTAGGATTGTCGTGCGGATCGTTGACACCCAGCTTGTCGTAAACCACGGTAGGCTTGGAAACCATGCCGGTTTTATGATCGAATTCGCCAATCATACAAAGCAGGTAGCGTTCATCTTCGGACTTTGTTCCGCCATAAACGAAAAATGTTTTATCGGCCACTTTTGAATAAACGGCCAGCGGAACATGCTTGGCCGTATAGGTTCCCAGTGCACCTGAGTATTTGTCGCCATACTCATATTTCTGTCCCAACTCAAACCAGATTCCCCGATAGCCATCAAATTTGGTGTTGTTTAAAGACTGGCCTTTGGCAATGGAACTGGCCAGTAAAATAGCAGCAATTAGAATAAGTTGTTTCATTATTGTTTTTTTTGAATATCATTAAACGCTAAAGCTTTTTTTCTTTTTTAGCTCTTAAATCACCGCACTCTCCGAAGGAGTCCCTGTGGAAAAAATACGGTGTAAAATCCTCTCTTTTTTACACCGGCTCTTCAGCCCGGTGCCTGTCAGTTATCCAAAGGCCCCGGCTTTAGCCGTTAATTTCTTTTTATTCCAGCGGAACATCAATCACCCATTTATCATTCTTTTCGTTCCACACTTTTAATTTTATTTCCTTTATAGATTCTGAAATGATTTCTGCCTGAATTCCCGTTTCCACTTTTTCAGAAGGAAATAAAACCCACACAAATTTGCTGTCCGATTCAATGTTTGTTGAATAGATGGAAGCAACATTGGGTTCGTATTTGTTGTATTCTTCGCTGTACCATCCCTGAATTTCCGGTTCTTCCTGCCCTTCAATAAAAGTTATTTTCCATTCCCGTTTTCCAACCGGAATAACCTGCAGGTTCCCTTTTTCGTTTTGGGTAAAAACCCTGTTCCCTTCAACACCAACTTCACAATCCGGGTGCCAGTGCCAGAGTGCTTCAATTTTCCGGGGTCGGTCGGTTTTCACCTGGTCAACCACTACCCACAAATCGCCGCGGGCGTAAAACAGGCGGCGGGTATGTTCGCATTTGCCCTCAACGCCGGCAAACTGGTCGAACGAACTCCAGGCGTAATCGTATTCATCAGTTATCAGCCAGTGCTTTTGGGAAATCGCCTCTTCTGCCAGTCGCGGTCCGGGCCCCTGCCCTTTCCCGTCGATGAGAAGTACATTGTGTCCCTGGCTTCCGCGCGCGTAAGGCCGAAACTTTTCAGCCACTTCGCCGGTGTAGGCGAACCGCCCGGCATCTACCAGCAGGTCGCGCCCGTAAGCTGCTATGGAAATATGCAGTTTGTCGTTATGCTGGTGCCCGCTTCCCCAGGGTCCGATATCGAAAAACGACCAGTGGGCATCGGCATCGAAACCGTTCCTGGAAATCAGATGGCCTGCCCATGGAAAAAAGTAAGAAGGGCCGTCAGTTGGTTTTGTGCCCGATTGCCCGTTAGTGACAATGTATTCCCAATCGGATTTGTTGAATTTTTCTGCCCCTTTAAGAATGCGTTCACGGTCGCTGCCCCGATCGCCATCGTTGTTCAAAATCCTATTTCCGTCGGGACGCACGGCATGGGCAATATAAAAATACATGTCTTCAATGGTTTGGTTGAAAAATTCGGGCAGCGATTTATTGACCCGGTCGCAGATCTCCTTAAACAACTCAAAATTACTAAGCGACACATTATGGTAATGCGATGTCAATTCTGTTTGCACGCCGTCGGGATAAACCTGGTCTTTCATACTTTCCACCATAGCACCAATGGAGTAGTCGAGCCACTCTTCCGACTTTTTGTATTCAGGAAAATTGGTAGCGACTGTTGCCAGGGCAGAAATTTCCATGGTCAGCCAGTTGTTTCCTCCATGAAAGTTCCGGTTGTAATGGGCATGATCGGGAAGGCTGCTCAAAATCAAAAGCCGGGTTGCAGGAGATAAATATTCATTGTTCAACATGCCATAAAAAATCCGGGACCATACCTTCGCCCGAAAACTTACTTCCAGTCCGCGCCATATTGATTCGCTGCCTTTTTTTGCAGGATACGGCATACTTTTTATAATGAAATCGCGCAAAAAAAGGTCAACATATTCTGCGTATTTGGGATTTCCGGTTTCATAATAGACATCGAATACATGGTTAATCTGGCTGTGCCGGTTGGACAGCCAGGCCCATTCGCGGTCGTTGTTTGGTCCTTTCCAGTACCAGTCGCGGTGACCGTCGTCGCCCCACGGCACCTGCCCCCGTACATTTTGAATCACAAACACATTTTTTAAAATGGTATCGGCTTCGGCTTCTGTATTGCCTGATTTTTCAGTCTGGGTTTTTCTCAAATGCTCTGCATTTTCGCTGTTTTTGTAATAATCGAGAAGTTGATTACAGGCTTCGGCCAGATTTCCTGCTTCCCAGGCAATTTTCACTTTTTCCATTCCGGGATAATTGAGATTAAATTCTCCCAGCATTTTTTTCATTTCGTTGGGATAGGCTTTGCAAACATCCTCAACAGAATTAATTTCCTGCCATTTTTGGGCAAAGGTAATTCCTGAAATCATCAGAAATAAAAGGAGTAAGCTAAAAAAACTTGTTTTCATCATAGTTGGATATTTTAATCACCGTTAATATTTTCGGTTCAAAGTCGGCTGACATTTCAAACTAAGCTGGCAGTTGAACCTTTAATCCCCTCGTAACTTTGTTCCCCGGGTTAAAACCCGGGGCTATATTTATCGCCAGATTACACGGTCATTGGTCATCCAGCTTCCGACTTCCAGCTTTTTTACCCCCTGCCCGGTAAACCGGGCTTGTCCCCCTGGCCAGGGGGACAAATGGTGCAAAAAAGTTTCGTCTTCTGACTTCCGACTTCGTGCTTCCTACTTCCTACTTTCAACTTCTTTTACTTTTCCAAATCCCGTTTCCGTTTTAGCGCTTCCAAAAAATAGTAGTCGGCGTAATTGAGCGGTACATCAATTTCGGAGCCGTGTGGAATACTTCCCACCGAATGTTTCAGCAGAAAATTGCCGTTTTCGCCAACTTTTGCCCGGTAAACCGGACTGGCCAGACTTTCCATAATTTCGTCGGCCCAGCCTTTGTAATATTCCCTGTTTTCGTATGTTGCCAGTTCATATAATGCGGAAGCCATAATTGCTGCAGAAGATACATCGCGCAGGGCATGTGGAATGTTGGGTGCATCGTAATCCCAGTAGGGAATTTTATCCTCCGGCATATTGATGTGGCTGGCCACGGCTTCAAACGCTTTTTTTGCCTGTTCCAGGTATTTGACATCACCGGTTTCGCGGTAACAAACCACGTAGCCATAAATTCCCCACGATTGTCCGCGCGCCCAGGTTGATTCATGAGAAAATCCCTGGGCAGTATGTTTGTTCCGAATTGAACCGTCTTCGAGGCTGTAATCAATAACATGCCAGGTCGTGTAATCATCACGAAAATGATGCTCAATGGTTTTATCGGCATGACTTATTGCAATATCATAAAAAGATGAATCGCCGGACAGTCTGGTGGCTTCAAAAAGCAGTTCCAGGTTCATCATATTGTCGATAATCACCGGACATTCCCAGCCGCGCTCGGCCTGCCAGCCACCGGTCACATTCCACGACTGGATGATACCGGCATTCGGGCGATACCGGGTGGAAAGTGATTTGGCCGCCTGAACAATTACATCTTTATACCTTTCATTTCCGGTTAAGCGCAACGCATTGCCGAAACTGCATCCAATCATAAATCCCACATCGTGATGACTGGTCAGGTTTTTTACTTCTTCAATGGCTTCGGTATATTTTGTTCCCAGACTTTTCCACTTCTCATCGCCGGTGAGTTCAAACAAATACCACATGCTTCCCGGAAAAAACCCCGAAGTCCATTCCTGGGGCCGGATGTACCTGATTTCCCCGTTGATGAATGTTTTGGGATTTTTCACTTCACCCATTTCCTCAATAAGGGCTGTTTGCAAACTGTATTGTTCAGCGGCAAATTTTACGTTTTCTTTTATAAAAGCCGACGAACTGTTTTTTTGACCCGCGACAACGGACCAGATAATTAGCAAACTTGCAAAAAGCGGAATAAAAATTTTTCTGTTCATATCAATTCTTTTTCAGTTTATACAAAACCAATCGACTGGGTTCAGGCCAGGGCTCGGGCCGGGGCCGATCGCGGTTATGCGCCAGAGTTTCCCATTTCAGCATATAACGGATGCCATCTTGTTCGGATTTACCAATGTCACCTGCTGTACGAATCTGCAATCCGGGGGAATCGCCTTCCGTTTTTAATGTTTCACCAAAAGGTTCGGGTTTCAGCACTTTTCCCACATTGTTGAAATTTTTATCCAGTAGAATGGTTCCGTTTCCGTATTTTACATGCCAGTAGCTGAATTCATAAAATCCGTCGTTGCGCGGTTTAAATTCTCGCAGATAAACTTCGAAAATAATACTTCCCCTGCCCGAAAACTCCCAGCGGTAATCCCAATCGGTAATTTGTTTTGAAACCCATTTTTTGCCGTCAAGCTGAACCGCAAAAAGCTGCAGGTTACCGTCATCGCCGTACTTGTGGTAAATAAAAACCGGTTTGTTGTTTTCATCGAGGCAAAGCCGGGCAGCAAGGTTGATGATTCCACCTCCGGGAGGCACCGGGTCCACAATCAGCGAATTATTTTCAATGCTAGCCGGCAATTCAACCGGCTCGCCAAAGGCGTTGAACCAGTTTTTCAGATCGGGACTTTTCATGTAAGATAAATCGTGGTTTGTTTCGCAGTCAGGCGTATCGCGCCAAACCCAATACACATGGTACCAGTCGTCTTTCATTAAAGTTGGCTGCGACTGGTAGGCATTCATCAGTCCCTGACCGTCGGTGAGCGGAGCATCGAGCAGCCTGCTCCAGGTTTTGGTTTCGGTGTTGTAAATATTGTAAATTTCATTGCCGGATCCACTGCTGCCGTCGCGGTAATGAAAAATGAGTTCGCCGTTCCTGTCGTTCATAAACTTGGGATAGGTGGCCCTTTTTTCATCGGTTCCCACCATTTCCATTATTTGCTCAAGGGAAGAAATATCATTTGGCCGGGTGCTTCTGAAATAAGTTATCGGATGCACGTGCATATTACCGGAAAGGTGAATGTACCCTTCCTTGTCGATACCGAGCGTAACCGAGTTGTGGCTGTCCCACCCCAAAACCGTAGTGGTGCCGCCATGTGTTTCGCGCGAAGTAGCCGGCATAATATGCAGTTGAAATTCAGAGTCGCTCAGATTGCGTTGCCCTACTACCATATTTCGGTTTGCGTTATAGTAAGCGATGTACTGCCGTTCTCCGTGTGTGAGAAGGCAAAAACCCACAGGATGTCCGGCCCAAACAGTATCGATTTTTATGGTTTGAACGATGGTTTCGGTATTCCCGGTTTCATCTATCACGACAGATTCCTGCGGTCCCGGTTGGGAACAGCCAGCTAATGATGCAGTTACCAACGCTAAAAATAAAATGTACTTCATTGTTTTGATTTAAAAATTTTTCATTCAACACACCAAACGCTGACAGGTCCGGCAGTTGCCGTACGCTGTCAGGATTACAATTCAGGTTCAACCAGCAACCTCCAGTCATTTTTCAGCCGACCAGAAAAAGTATTTTCCCACAAATTCTGGTAGGTTTCGTTTTTATAAATAACGGCTGCTTTGCGAACCAAAAGTCCCAGATTGTTTTCGGTTTGTTTCCACCCCGAAATTTGTTCGTAAGGCCAATCCTGCTCCTGGCCAATAAAACCAATTAAATAATCAAGCGCTTTTTGCAACGATCCACCTTTGGGATTTTCATAATTGAACATATCCACGCCAACTTTCAATCCCAATTCACCTGTATCGAAAAAATTGCGCAGATTACTCACCGAATACCCAAAAGCTTTTGTGCGGATTAATTCGTGGGGCTGACTTCCATCGGCTTCAATCATCGGATCAATCCGGCGATGCGTCATTTCTCCCACTTTTTGCCTCACATAATCGTCTTTTCCCAGGAAATAAGCAATGCCACAGGCTTGTACATCATACGCCACCGAATGGTTGTTCCGGTAATTGTCTTCCTCTTTGCCAAACTCACTTGTGGTAAGCCAGTGAAAATATTCTTCAAACCAGTTTCTTAATCCTGTTCTTTCATCTTCGGTTAAGGCTCCTGAAGTTTCGAGCAGTGCAATGGCATCCACCAACACTGCAAATGATCGGCCATCAATGATTCCGATAAACCGGCCTTCGGTAATTCCCGGAATAGCCTGCCCATAATTCAGATGAGGATTCATGAGCGTTTCAGGATTTAAAAACCAAACCCTTAACAGTTCTGCAGCTTTTTCGGCATATTCATTCTTTTCAGAAAAAAACCAGGCAAGTGATAATGATCGCACAGCATTAATCATCTTGTTTTTTTGAGCGCTGTCCAACTTGTCCCGTTCGGGATTCACTTCACCATCACGGCGGATATAAGGCAGTCCGTCCGGTTTTTCGGGATCGGGCCACCAGTAAGGCCCCATGCTCATATAGTCGTTTTTTGAACCGCTGGGTGGAACCAAATTCTTAAAGGTCACTGAATAAACGCCACCTTCAAGGGCTTCATCAGCATCTTTTATCAATTCACTAAAAGAAGGATGAAATGTACTCTCACCGTTATTCAATTCATCTTTTACTTTTTCCATCCAGGAATAATCCCAGCCTCCCAGACGAACATCAGCAGTTTCAACTTTTATACTGTTGCAACCGGTAATTGTTAAAGCAAGCGTTATTACAAACAGAAGTATTTTTGTTGTCATTTTTTATAAGCCTTTTAAGGTTTTATATCTCAGCAATGCTTCCACAAAATAGTAATCGGCATAAGATAACGGAACGTCCACTTCACTTTTGGCAGGTAAATGTCCGACACTTCTTTTCAAAACAAAAAAGCCGTTGGAACCGGGTTCGGCCAGGTATTCGGGCGATGCCAGCGCAATGAGCTGTTTTTCGGCCACCAACAGGTATTTTTGGCTAAGATTGCCTTCAGTCTGGGTACTTAGTTCAATAAGCGCCGAGGCCATGATGGCTCCTGCCGAAGCATCCCTCAATGCACCCGGTATCTCCGGCGCCAGGAAATCCCAGTATGGAATTCCGTCTTCCGGCATATTTGGATGGTCAATCATCAGGTTGGCAATGGCAATGGCCTGGTCGAGGTACCGTTGCAGTTTGGTTTCGCGGTAAATGACCACATAACCATATAATCCCCAGGCATTTCCTCTTGCCCAAACGGATTCATCAGAATGTCCCTGATGTGTTTGTTTAACATGCGGTAAACCGGTTATGGTATCGTAGGAAACTACATGGTATGAGCTGTGATCAGGCCGGTAATGGTGTTCCAGGGTTTTATCGGAATGTGAAACCGCTACATCCTGAAAAACCTCATCTCCGGTATTATGGAAATTCCACATCAGCAATTCCAGGTTCATCATATTGTCAATAATAACCGGATATTGCCAGATTTGCCGGTTAAAATCCCATGATTTGATAACTCCCAAATAAGGATTGTACCTTTCCAAAGCACTCCTGCCCGCCACTTTTAAAACCTCGCGGTAATCGTCGCGGCCAGTAAGCCGGTAGCCGTTGCCAAAACTGCTGTATATCTGAAATCCGATGTCGTGGTCATAAGTATTGTACTTTTCTTTCTCTACCCGTGCCGAATATTTTTCAGCCCATGTACGGTGCCCTGCATCGCCGGTAAATTCATACAAATACCACAACACACCGGGGAAAAATCCGCTGCACCACCATTTGGAATCAGACGTAATAATTTCATCCTTTTCTATCACATACGATCTTGGCAACCTTCCTTCCTTATCGTCTAAATACTCTGCCATTGCCACAGCCTGCTGTTCAATTACATCAAAACTTTTGGAAATGACTTCCTGCATGGGGTCAGCCTTTCTGCACGACACAACCATCATAAATAATACAAAAAAATAGATTAG
>JAHYIT010000033.1 GCA_019429205.1 Mariniphaga sp.
TGGCTTTCATTTTTGAAATAATGAACCAATTGCGTAGCACAAATCCGGAAACCAACATCAAAACACCAAGCAAAGTTCCGGCAGTGACAAATTTTTTCCACTGTTCTGAACCTGTTTTCCGGAGAATTAAACTGAAAAACAACCCGGAAATTACCAGCAGCGGCGTGTTTCCGCCAATAAGCACACCAAAAACCGGACGCAGAAAATTTAGAAACGAAAGCATTCCCAGTTGCGAAAAAATATTCAGCGCCAAAAAAAGCAGCCAAAACAAGCCGGTCTTCAGAAAGTCTTCTTTTGCAACCAGGTAAACCAAAGTCGTGGCAAAATAACCCCAGCCAATCAGGCCCAGAATGCCCCACCAGCCGGTTGTGAGCCAGCCGGGATCATCGGCAGTTCCGCTTCTGAAAATAAAAACCAAAACAATTAACCCGGCAATTCCAAGTCCTTTCATTAAAAAAACTACTTTTTTAGAAACATTTTTATACATGTTCCAAATTAGGAAAACCGAAATGTACATCAGAATTGCCCACAGGTTTTTGTTCATTCCGGTAAGATCCGGATTTAGCCTCGAAACATTCAGCATTAACACTCCGATGATAAGCAAACTAATTGTGCGGGTTAAAATATGGAAAATCACCTGCCAGGTGGAGTCCCCTTTTTTAAAACGGCTTTGCACAGCAAACGGCACGGCCATGCCCACCATAAACAAAAACCCTGGAAAAACCCAGTCGGCCAGTCCCATGCCATCGAAGTTGGCTTCGGTGTGCCCCAGCCACCAGGGCACGTTTTTCATGTACAAATCGTTCACAAAAAGCATCAAAAACAGGGTGAGCCCCCGCATAATGTCGATGGTAAGAATTCGCTTCACAATATTGGATAATTTTGATTTGAGGTGAAAATAGGAAATTTCAAATACAAATTTCCATTTTTTATCGCTGACTATGCAAATTACAAATCAAGGAACTCAATGACAATTACTTTGATTTTATAAATTCGTTTACTTCAATTCCTGCCTGTCTTAAAATTGCCCGTAAAGTACCTTCTGGCATATCTCCGGGATGATTTGGAATAGTTGTAAATCTCTTTGTTGAAGAATTAAACCATATTTCATGACTACCAGCAGCCTGCCTGTAGAATTCAAATCCAAATTTCTTCAGAATCTTTATTATTTCACGGTATTTAAAACCAGAAAGGCGACCCATTTCAAACTCCAATTACCAATGGATAATCAAAACTGTCAGTTAAAACCTTTAATTTAGGAATTTGTTCCTCCTGTGCTTCAATCAATTTTTTAGCTAAATCTTTTGCTATCTCAATTGTTTCTGCTACAGTTCTGCCCTGTGCTACCAATCCCTGAATACTTTCAGAAGTAGCCAAATAGTATCCCTCGGGCAACTTTTCTATATGGATATTAATAATTTTTTCCATGTACCTGTTTTTTGCCAAAGTTAATCAAAATAGCCTTTAGAAAATAGCTCAACCTTTTCGAAATCTGAAAACTACCCAAGTTTCTCCTTAAAGAAATCAACCGTTCGTTGCCAGGCCAGTTTGGCTGCCGTTTCATCATACCGCGGAGTGGTATCGTTGTGAAATCCGTGATTTGTGTCCGGATAAAAATACGCCGTATAATCTTTGTTGTACTTTTTCAGTGCTTCTTCGTAAGCAGGCCAGCCGGCATTCACGCGGGTATCGAGTTCTGCAAAATGCAGCAACAATGGCGCTTCAATTGCCTGCACATCCTCGGCATCGGGCTGACCGCCGTAAAACGGAACGGCTGCCATCAAATCAGGAACTTTTACTGCCATCATGTTGGAAATCCAGCCGCCGAAACAGAAACCAACCACACCCACATTCCCGTTACATTCCGGGTGCGATTTCAGGTAGTGAAAGGCGGCGATAAAATCCTCCAGCATTTCATTCCGGTCGCGTTTGGCCTGCAAAGCCCTTCCATCGTCGTCATTACCGGGATAACCTCCCAGCGGAGTGAGTGCATCGGGCGCCAGCGAAAGAAAACCTTCCAATCCGGCCCGGCGGCCCACATCTGCGATGTGCGGATTCAGCCCGCGGTTTTCATGAACAACAATAATGCCCGGTAGTTTGCTGTTATTGTTTACCGGCCTCGATAGTTGCCCTTTAATTTTTCCGCCTCCTTTGGGCGAATCGTATTCATTAAACTCTGTTTTCAGCCGCGGATCATCCGCTTTTACATGAATTTTATCCTGGTAATTGGGCATAATAAAACTCATCAGCGATGAAACGGTCAGTCCGCCAACAGCGTAAACAGAAAGTTTTTCCATAAACTGCCGGCGGTCAAGCCGGTTGTGCGCATAATCATCATACAGGTCGAACACTTCCTGTTTGATGTCCTCTTTTTTAAGCTTTTTCATGTTAAAAATATTTTGGTATTTAACTGAAATAGAGAAGAATTGTTCACTCCGAATCAGATAACCGATTTTTCACTTTTTCTCACCATGGCATATACAGAAACAACCAAAGCCAGTGCAGCCAAAGCAAGAATGCTCCAGTGGTAAAAAGTTGTATTTGTTGGCCCGACAGATGAATAAACCCTTGCCTGTTTTGCCTGTTCTCCCGTTACAATAATTTTAGCCTCCATATAAGGATGCGGCGCACAGATATAGGTGTATTCCCCAGGTTTGGTTATGGTAAATTCATAACTTTCAGCGTGGGCCAGCAAAGGAGAGTAAAAAATTTCAGGGCCATCTTTTACAATAACATTATGAATGCCGGAAAATTCCCCCTCCATAAATGTAAAAACATCTTCATTCACCCATTTAATGGTTGTGCCGGGCGCTACCTGAACCACTTTCGGATAATAGGAATTTCCGATTATGCGAATAATTACCTCGCTGGTTTCACTGCCATAAACAACCGGGACTTCCACTTCGTCAGAGCCGAGCCCGAAAGGAGTGATGGTTCGGTTAGCCTGGCTTCTGAACTCTTCCATTTCTTCTTCAGAATAGGCTATTCCATCTGAAAGTATCGTTTTGGGCGTTTCTGCATCCGGATCACAAACCAGCAATCCCAGTGCACCCCTGTCGGTGGAACCCACTGCATGGGAAAGCATCAGGTAACTGCCTTCATCCGGCGGAATCCGGAATTCAATCACCCACGAATCAGATGGACCGGCGGTAACTGTTTGTCCGCCCGTGAACCGGTTTTCAGGGTTCCCCTGCCAGTAGGCAAAGTCCCACACAATTCCCACAATATGAAATGTTGAAACAAGATTGGGCCCGGCATTCAGAAAATTAATGCGCACATAATCACCCGGTTTGCCCACAATGGGTTCCTCAACGTACCTGAACAGTTTGCCGTTAAACGCAGTGTACATGGGTTTTCCCTGACCGTCAACCGCATCTTTACCGCTGGCATAATATTCATGTTGAACCAGGTAAATTTCAATGTCCGGCTCTTTGTTTAATATACGTTCCAACTCGAACTTTTTCTTAGGCTCAACTACAATCATTCCGTACTGCCCAAAAATAATGTGCATGGGAATGGCATGTCCGCCGGGCGCGCAATGGTACATGTAAACACCGGGAGAGTTGGCCTGAAAAACCACGGTGGCACTATCACCAGGTGCAATTTTACCCAAATATTTTGAAGTCTGGGAATATGCTGCATGAATGGAGGCGCCATGTGAAATATTTCCATCGTTCACCACAGTAAACGAAACAACATCTCCTTCCTCTACGATTAAAGTAGGACCGGGAATTTTTTTATCAATTGTAAATCCCTTGTAAATAACCCCGTTGCCAATATAAGTATCGCCCTCCTCCAGCGTAATCCGAATATATTTATCGGGTTGGGTGTTTTGCGGAACATAACCCGTAGCCGGTATAGGCAAATTTTTATCCCGTTGCATTACATCGAAAAATTCCAAACCCTGATTTTCTGCAGGAGTAGCAGTATTTGAATAGGATGGCGCCGAAACCGGCGATGGCTCATCAGTAAATATTTCATTTAGCGCTGCCGGACTTAAATCTGTCACCGTTAGATTATTCATCGCCAGCACATCATTTACCCATTTTGTGGGAGACTCCTCTTTACCGGATTGCGCTGCAATAGCAGTTCTCATTTCTTTTGAAATTAAACTGTTGAATTTGTCTTCGCCAAGAAGCGTGTTCAAAAAGCTTCTGTTGCATGACTCACAGGCTTTCAGCTCGGAAAAGGAAAAAAATAATAAGGAAATAAAAATGAAGGTTTTTAATCCTCCCAATAAAAATGAAGTTTTCATCATCAATAATTTTAAAATTACATAATCGAAAAAACTCTAATAACCAGCAAAATAACTTTCATTTCAAAAAATAATAAAGCAAGATATTTTTAAAGAATCGTTTATTATTTTCAAACAAAGGTATAATAATTTATTAAATGGATAAAAAGGTATTTTAGTCAATATAAAAATTCAATTAGAAAAAATATATATTGATCGATACCATTCCTATTTGTTTAATGCTTCCGCTAAAAAACAGGCAATGCGCGCGGGTTATTTTCAAACAAACTTACTGCGTATCCATTGCTTTTTTGCGTTTGAGGGCAGAGTCGGAAAGCAGCATCCATTTCAGGTTTTCGTGCGGAAGGTCGACTTTGAGACCGGCGGGCAGTTCGTTTGTTATAATGAAGTATTTGGCCCGTTTGAGCACTACGCCGATTTTTTTCAAGTGGTAAAACGTGAGTTTACGGTGGCGCAGCACCTGGATGATGTGCTGTGCCGACTGCACCCCCACCCCGCGAATGCGCAAAATCATTTCGTAGCCGGCATTGTTAACATCCACCGGGAAAAGATACAGGTTGAGCAGGGCATAACCCAGTTTAGGGTCCACATCCAAATCGAGAAAAGGCTGGTCTTCGTTAAGGATTTCCCCGGCCTTAAATTGTTAAAACCGCATGAGCCAGTCGGTTTCGGGTGTGGCACCCACAATCAGTTGAGTACTTTGACCTGCCGGTGCAAATAGCGGTGCTTTCCGGTATTTTTTCGTTATTCATTCTGGCTGAAATATAACCAAAAGTGTCGGTTATAAGATAGACAAAACAGTTGGGAGTTCAAAGTTCAAAGCTTAAAGTTTAAAGTTTAAAGTTTAAAGTTTAAAGGTCTATTCCGCCTTATCATTTTTTTCTGTTGATGATTGACTTTTAAATAACGAAGTCAAATGCTGAAACGCCTCTTTAAATGATTCTGCACTTTTAGAAAATGCTTCTTTGGCTTCGGCCCATTTGCCGTCGCCTGATTCTTCCATCTTTTTGTACCTGGCTTCCAATTCGGCTTCCAATTCCTTAATTTTAGCCATAATTTCCCTGTATTTGGCTTTCGACTTTTCTTTCAGGTCACCGCTTCTCGATTCCAGTTCTACAATCATTGCAAAAAGTTCATCAATGCTCTTTTTTGCCTTTTCTTTAAATTCTTCCCGCTTCATTTTCCCGAAATTAAATTTATATTCTCCTCAAATGTAGTAAATTGTACAAAATTAATTCACATAAATCAGAATTCTATGTATCAATACAAAGCTACCGTAGAGCGCGTGGTTGACGGAGACACCATCGACCTGACCATTGACCTGGGTTTTAAAATCACCACCCACCAGCGCATCAGGCTTGCGGGAATTGACACACCTGAAATTTTTAGCGTTAAAAAAGATTCGGAAGAATACAAAAAAGGCATGGAAGCCAAAGAATTTGTAGAGACCCGTGTAGCCGCCAACGGCAACAAAGTAATTGTGGAAACAGAAAAATACACAGGAAAATATGGTCGCTACATTGGCACCATTACACTGACCGACAACGAATTAACCTTAAATGACGAACTGGTTAAAAAAGGATTTGCCCGAAAAGTAAAGTATTAACCGAAATCTTAAACCTGAAAAACCAAATGGAATCCTCCATCAGGAATCCATGAAAATGCTTTGTATTTCCCGGAATATTTATCTTTTTACCGTTTCATTTTTTATCTTTCGAAAAAAATAATCTGTTCTTATTATGAACTCTGATATAAAAAAGTTTGGTACTGCACCTGTTTTCTTTACAGCAATTTCAACGATTCTTGGCGCTATTTTGTTTCTACGGTTTGGTTTTGCAGTAGGCACACTCGGATTCTGGGGAGTTATTCTGATAATTCTGCTGGGACACATGGTTACCATCCCCACGGCCCTTGCGATTTCCGAAATTGCCACAAACAAACGGGTGGAAGGCGGCGGTGAATACTTTATTATTTCCCGTTCATTCGGATTGAATATTGGCGCCACCATTGGCATTGCCCTTTTCTTTTCGCAAGCCATTAGTGTAGCTTTTTATGTAATCGCTTTCACAGAGGCATTCGAGTTCCTGTTTAATTTTATTGTCGAGAAATTTGGTTTTGTGCTGCCGCGTCAGGCCATCAGTTTGCCGGTAATGGCTGGTCTGGCAGTATTAATCATTAAAAAAGGCGCCAACCTGGGTGTAAAAGCACTTTATTTTGTGGTGGCTATCCTTTTTATTTCCATCATTATGTTTTTTTTGGGAAGCACAGGCCATGCCGACGAATCTACATTTAACCTGGCCAATGCACAGTTGCGAAACCCACAGGACTTTTTCGTGGTATTTGCCATTATTTTCCCGGCATTTACCGGCATGACTGCCGGCGTTGGGCTATCCGGCGACTTGAAAAAACCATCAGTATCGATTCCTTTGGGAACAACACTGGCTACTTTTGCCGGAATGATCATATACTTTTTTGTAGTTTACAAATTGGCCCAGTCAGCGCCGGTTGAAGAATTACTTGAGCATCAGTTAATCATGGCACAGATTGCGCTTGGAGGCGTTATTGTTATCCCGCTGGGACTTGCAGCATCCACAATTTCATCGGCATTGGGTTCGGTAATGGTTGCGCCCCGAACGCTGCAGGCACTTGCACTTGATAAAGCCTTTCCTTCTTCCCGAATTAACTATTGGCTATCAAGAGCCACTGCCAAAGACAACGAACCGGTGAATGCTTCGCTGGTTACCTGCGTTATTGCGTTTGTATTTGTGGCACTTGGCGATGTAAACGCAGTGGCAACCATTATTTCGATGTTTTTTATGGTTACTTACGGATCGCTTTGCCTCATCTCGTTCCTAAACCACTTTGGATCTTCCCCATCTTACCGGCCCTCTTTTAAATCGCGCTGGTATATATCAATAATTGGTTTTGTAGTTGCTGTTTGGATCATGTTTAAAATAAGTACAGCTTACGCGTTGCTTTCCTTTATTCTTATTGCAGTTATTTACCTTTATGTTGACCATTACCATAAATCACGAAAAGGGTTTGCTTCAATTTTTGCCAATGCGCTATTTCAACTCAACCGGAATTTGCAGGTAATGATTCAGAAAAAACAGAGTAAAAAAGAACAAAGGGAATGGCGGCCAAGTGCCATTTGTATTTCAAAAGATTCTTTTAAACGCGACAAGGCGTTTCGTTTACTCAACTGGATTTCTTATAAATACGGATTTGGAACGTACCTGCATCATATTGTTGGTTATTATTCTAAAAACACGAGCGAGCAGGCACGGCAGGAACATAAAAAACTGATGGAACACGTTAACAATATTGAAAACCACGTATATATCGACACCCTGATTTCACCATCCAATACCTCAGCCATTGCACAGGCCATTCAGATTCCGGGAATTGCCGGCATGGAAAACAACATGGTTATTTTTGAATACGATAAGGAAAACCCCAAAAACCTGACTGAAATAATCGACAATTTTGCGCTTGTAAATTCAGGCGATTTCGACATTTGTGTGCTGGCATGCAGCAACCGCGAAATCCCGTACAAAAAGGGAATTCACATTTGGATTAATTCGCTGGACACAGAAAATGCCAACCTGATGATTTTCCTGGGTTTTATCATTTCAGGCCATCCAGACTGGAAAAAAGGGCAAATCCAAATTTTTAATGTTTGCCGGCCCAATGAACTTGAGAAAACGAAAAAAGCAATGGATGAACTCGTTCTTTCCGGCAGGTTGCCCATATCAGGCAAAAATATCAGGTTGCTGATTCAGGAACAAAATGTTTCAATCAAAGCTATCATTAATGAACATTCGGCTAATACGGGGCTTACCTTAATTGGTATTCGTGAAGAACTGGTAAAGAAAGAAAAGGAAAAGCAGTTTGAAGGGTATAATGAACTGGGAACTATTTTGTTTGTTCATTCAAAAGACCAAAAATCTATTGAATAATGGCACGATTTATAAAAAGCAGGAAAAAGTCACATGGCACCACGCCGGGTTCACTCATTTTTATTGGGAGTCAAAAAATGGACAAACCCGAAATTCATCTGATATTTTTTAACAAGGAAACTCTGGAAGAAAAGCAGGTTGAATCCATAGATGAAATTCCGGAAACAATTCCGGAAGGTTCAGTTTTATGGGTGAACATTTACGGGCTTCAGGATACAGAATTAATTTCCAAAGCCGGCGAGCGATTTTCCATTCATCCGCTGGAACTGGAAGATATTCTCAATACCGACCAAAGGCCAAAAGTGACAGAAAACGAATCGAATCTTACTTTTTTTCTGAAAATACTGCAATACCACGAAAACACCGGAAGGGTAACCGGCGATCAGATTTCAATTGTTTTAAGCAAAAATACTGTAGTTACCTTTCAGGAAAAACCGGTACACTATTTCGATCCGGTACGTGAAAGAATCAGAAACGGCCGCGGAAGAATCAGAAATTCAGGAGCTGACTACCTCGCTTATGCCCTTATTGACACTCTTGTTGACGGATACATTCACAGCATAGAAAGCCTGGGTTCGTCAATGGAAAACATGGAAACCGAGGTGCTGCATATTACACAAAATTCGATTCTCGAAAAAATTTACCGGCATAAAACAAATGTGGGTTATATTCGCAAATCAGTGTTTCCGCTCAAGGAAATGATGCTCAACCTGAACAAAACCGAATCGCAACTCATTCAGAAAAAAACCACAACTTTTCTTAAAGATTTAAACGATTTAACCACACAAGTTTTAGAAGCCGTGGAGGTTTACCATAACATGGCCAACGATTATCTGAATATATACCATTCGAACGTATCTAACCGCACCAACGATGTGATGAAAGTGCTTACCATTTTTGCTTCCATTTTCATACCTCTTACATTTATTGCAGGGGTTTATGGCACTAATTTCGATTATCTTCCTGAATTACATTTCAGGTTCAGTTACTTCATTATGTGGGCAATTATGATAGTGATTGCAATTGTAATGCTATTTTATTTTAAACGAAAAAACTGGTTATAAAAATGAATGATATGCAGGTAATTTTAGGAGCAGGAGGAACTATTGGAAAAGATTTGGCTAAAGAATTAATAAACTATACTCCAAAAGTGAGACTTGTAAGCCGGAATCCTCAAAAAATAAACAAAGGATAAAATGAATAAAGTCTTTGAGTTTTGGGCCGAATCAACCGGATTGCCTCATGAAACACTGGGGAAAATTTTACTTTCCCTGGCAATCATTTTGTTTTTATATTTGTTGAAAATCATTGTTTTACAAGTTGTCTGGAGACAAACAAAGCATGTAAAAACACGGTATCAGTGGAAACGCTCTTTATCCTTTGTTTTACCCTTTTTGGGTTTAATCCTGGTTGGAAGCGTCTGGTTGCAGGCGTTCCGGCAATTCGGGGCTTTTCTGGGACTATTTTCTGCAGGTTTGGCCATTGCTTTGAAAGATCCACTTACTAACCTGGCCGGCTGGTTCTTTATTGTTTTCCGTCATCCGTTTGTGGTGGGCGATCGCATTCAAATTGGCGACCATGCAGGAGATGTTATCGACATCCGGCTGTTTCAGTTTACCATTTTGGAAATAAATAATTGGGTGGAAGCCGATCAGAGTACCGGCAGGATTATTCATTTACCCAACGGCAAGGTTTTTACTGAACCACAGGTAAACTACAGTACCGGGTTCGATTATATCTGGAATGAAATGCAGGTTCGCCTTACGTTTGAGAGCAACTGGGAAAAAGCAAAAAATATTTTACAGGATATTGTTAATCGCAGGGCTGAAAACATTGACAGGGCTGCCGAAAAAGAAATTTTTGAAGCCAGTAAAAATTTTATGATTCATTATACACATTTGACTCCATACGTTTATACCGCAATAAAGGAATATGGAGTTCAACTGACCATCAGATATTTGTGCAATCCAAGACAACGAAGAGGTTCCGAAAACGAAATCTGGCAGGATATATTAAACCAGTTTCACAATCACAACGACATTAGGTTTGCTTACCCAACCACTCGTTTTTACACGCAAGGGGAAAGCCTGAGCGGACAGAGTAGCGATAGCAATTAATTTTTTGTTATGACAAAAAATCCAATTGTACTTTTCGATGGTGTTTGCAACCTATGCAACAGAACAGTGGATTTTATTCTGAAAAGAGATATGAAAAAGCAATTTCGTTTTGTGGCACTTCAATCTGATACGGGCGAAGCAGTCAGAAAAAATTTTCCCATTTCTTATGAAATGGATTCGGTGGTATTAATTTATGAAGGAAAAATATTTTATGAATCGGATGCTGCACTTGAAATTGCACGGCTACTTCCTGCGCCCTGGAAATGGGCCATGGCTTTTAAAATTGTGCCTGCCGGCTTGAGAAATACAGTGTACCGGTGGATTGCCCGGAACCGCTACTGCTGGTTTGGAAAAAAGAAAGAATGTCGTGTTCCAACGCCGGAAGAACGAAAATTCTTTCCCGGGCCAGACGACTTAGATTTCTAGATCACCGCTTTCAAAATCCTTAAATAATTTAGATAAAAGAGCCAGCCACTCACTTAATCTTTTCACTGCATCTTTAGTTTCTGCGGTAATTTCTTTCTTCTGAATTCTTAACAACAGATAACCATAAACACCATCAACTGCAACCTGAACATCGTTTTCAGCGGCCGGATTTTTTTGTTTCAGCTCATTAACCAGGCCTGCAACAGACTTAAAAAATGAAACATACATTGTATCTGCTTCAGAGGCCATTAAACGTACATGAAACTCATAAAGGTCGTTAACCAGGTTGGATAGAAACTGCAGATGGCCTGTCTTCTGTTTTCCTTCCTTTTCCATCATTTTCACCAGATTTTTATACCAGTCTGAAATTTCCTGTTTTGTTTTCTTTTCTGCCTGGTACCGGGAAACCAAATTCTCATTTATCATATCCATATCGAGGTGAAATGCACGTATCAAATCTTCCACCTGGTAGAGGTACAAAATGTATTCGGCCAAATTCTCTTTTCGTTTTTTTTGTGCTACAAGCATCGTTTTTTTATTAATTGGATATTCGTATCAAATAAGGATGGAAAGAAAATGAAAGTTAGTTCTTACTGGTTAAAGATCAAAAAAATCATCGAGTTTGCGGCGTTCTTTTTTGGTAGGCCGGCCAGCGCCCCGGTCACGCGAATTCCAGTTCATCTGTTTTTGCATTTCCAGAATTTCGAATTCTTCGGGAGGAGTTACATCTTCAACATAGTCTGCAGTCAGCTTTGCCGACATCCTTTTATCGGCCAGTGCAACCACTTTTAATTTTCTGGTAAGGGGAGGTTTGCGCACCTGAACCACTTCGCCGGCATGCACTTCCCGTGAGGGTTTTACAGGCAAATCACCTATTTCAACCCGGCCTTTTTTGCAGGCTTCGGTTGCCTGGCTGCGTGTTTTAAAAACGCGAACTGCCCACAGCCATTTGTCTATCCGAACACTTTCACCCATGTTACTATTTTTTGTTGAAAAAGTTCATGGTTCGTTCCACGCCAACAGTCCCGAAACTCTGAATAATTTCAATGCAGGAATCAATTCTTTCAGTAAGCTGTTTCTGCTCCTCGCGACTCCATTCGCTCAGTACATAATCCACTTGAAAACCAGGATGAAACTGGTCACCAATTCCAAAACGCAACCGTGCATAATCGTTCCTGCCCAGCACCTCAGAAATATTCCTCAACCCGTTGTGGCCGCCATGGCTTCCTTTTGCTTTTACACGTAACGTACCGAATGGCAAGGCCAAATCGTCAACCAAAACCAGCATATTCTCAATCGGAATGTTTTCTTTTTGCAGCCAGTAATTTACTGCCCGGCCACTTAAATTCACATAAGTTGTTGGTTTGAGAAGATAAAATGTTCGCCCTTTGAATTTATACTCGGCCACAAACCCGTAGCGCTTATCGCTAAAAGCAATATTGGACGCTCCGGTCAGAGCGTCCAATATCTGAAATCCAATGTTGTGACGTGTATTTTTATATTCCGGGCCAATGTTTCCCAGCCCTGCAATTAAATACTTCACATCATTCTATTTTTATTGTTCTGATGATTCAGCAGATTCAGAAGATTCTGGTTCTCCTTCACTTCTTTCAGCACCTTCTTCTTCCTCATCTTCAGGAAGGGACATAGCCGACTTGGCTACCCTGGTGGAGATTACAGCCACAATCAGGTTCGACTTATTGTCGAGAAACTCCAGGTTATCGAGCTTTAGCTCACTAACTTTAATGCTGTCGCCAATACCCAGTTTGGTAATATCAACTTTAATCGTATCAGGCAAATTTTCAGCTAGGGCTTTTACACGCAATTTGCGCATGTTCATTTTCAATTTTCCACCAGCTTTTATTCCTTTGGCAGTACCAACCAATTCTACCGGAACACCAATTTTCACAGGTTTATCTGCTTCAATTTTCAGAAAATCGATATGCAGAATATGCTCTTCAACCGGATGCCATTGTATATCCTGAATCATGGCTTTATGCACTTCACCATCAATTTCCAAATCAATTAGAAAAACGTTTGGTGTGTAAACAAACGGCCTTAAATCGCTGAATGATAATGCAAGGTGTGTTACCTCATCTTTTCCATACAAAACTCCGGGAACCAATCCCTGTTCGCGCAGTTTTTTTGCGCCTTTTTTTCCGAGGTCTTCTCTTTTCTGGCTTGTAATTTTTAATGACTTCATTTTAAAAATTTTAACGTTAATAATTATGGTACTCAGTCCTTTCCGCCATCCCGATAGCTATCGGGAGCGGAACAAACAGCATGCATAATTAAAAGTGAACTTATCCAAACTCAATTAAAATGAGCTTTTTATGAATTTCGTTCACCCTAAATGCTCATGCTTTTTGGAAAAAGCGGTGCAAAGATATAAATTAGCGGTAATATAACGAACTTATTGACTGATTTTTATACACCCTTCTAATTGCTTCTCCCAGAGGGTCGGCAATGGTCAGGTATTTAATTTTTCCGCTGTCGGTTTTGGATGGCAGCGAATCGGTAAAATAAACCTCCTCCAGTACTGATCGTTCAATGCGTTCGATTGCAGGACCTGATAATACTCCATGAGCTGCAAAAGCCCTTACACTGCGTGCTCCTTCTTTTTTCATCAAATTTGCAGCCTTGGTAATGGTTCCGGCAGTATCTATCATATCGTCAACAATAATCACGTCCCTGCCTTTTACATCGCCAATAACGGTCATACTGTTTACCTCGTTGGCCTTGGCACGTGTTTTATGGCAAATTACCATATCAGTCTGCAACATTCGGGCATAAGTATTGGCCCTTTTGGTTCCACCCACATCGGGCGATGCAATGGTAAGGTTTTCAAGTCCCATTTTACTGATGAATGGAATGAACAATGCAGAAGCATAAAGATGATCAACAGGAACATCAAAAAATCCCTGAATCTGGTCGGCATGCAAATCCATGGTAATTACACGGTCTATTCCGGCTGCTGAAAGTAAATCGGCCATTAATTTAGCGCCGATTGAAACACGCGGTTTATCTTTTCTATCCTGGCGCGCATAACCAAAATAGGGGATTACAGCAACCACATGCGAAGCGCTGGCACGTTTGGCAGCATCAACCATCAACAAGAGTTCCAGCAGGTTTTCGGCAGGAGGCGGAGTTGATTGTACAATAAAAACATGAGACCCGCGGATGGTTTCTTCGTAGCATGGTTCAAACTCGCCATCCGAAAAAACCGGACACGACGTAACGCCCAAATCAACATCAAGACTGTCGCAGATTTTCTCTGTAAGGTACTGGGTAGCCCTTCCTGTAAAAATTTTTAACGGATTATTTTTACTTCCCATCGGTATATTATTTTTGTTTTCGTTTTGGAAATAGGGTAAAGTTAATGCATTCCCCTTTTTTCTACTATGAAATAATGAATTAAATCTCTTTTTTTGAATCACAATTCCAGGTTTGAAGTGTTGATTTTCGCGATGTACTGCAATATTTCTTTCCGTCCCATTCTTTTTTCAGCTGAAGAAATAAATAAGGGCGGAACAGATTCCCAGGTTTCCAGCAATTTTTCCTTGTAATTTTTAATATTGTCATCCAGTTCTTCCGGCTTTAATTTGTCGGTTTTGGTGAAAACAATAGAAAAAGGAATCTGGCTAAGACCGAGCCATTCCATAAATTCAAGATCGATGGGCTGCGGATTATGGCGGGAATCAATTAACACGAATAAATTGTACAGGTTTTCCCGTTTCAGAATGTAATTTTTTAAAAACTTTTCCCATTTCTCCCGTTCCTTTTTTGCAATTTTGGCATACCCGTAACCCGGTAAATCAACAAGGTACCATTCTTCATTTATCAAAAAATGGTTTATTAAACGTGTTTTTCCCGGCTTGCCTGAAATTTTGGCCAGTGATTTTTTGTTCGTGAGCATGTTAATCAAAGAAGATTTGCCCACATTGGATCGTCCGATAAAAGCATATTCCGGCTTGTTGGGCGGGGGGCACTTTTCAACATTGGTGTTGCTTACAATAAAACGGGCTTCTTTTATATCCATAAGGGTAAATTTCCTGGGGGCAAAGTTCGTAAATTTTTCAATACAGAAAAAACGGTTTATTTAATAAAAACTTCCAGCGTTTTCACTTCGGGTGTTAAAGGAATCATACTGAAAGTTTCAAGGCTGGCCGGAACAAGCACAGTTTCACCCTGTTCGATGGTCTCTTCCCTGTTTTCAAATTCAATACGAAACCTTCCTTCCAGATTCATATACACGATAAACGAATCGAGATAATGATAATCTTTTTCCAGGTTTTCAGAAAACTTCAGGAGATTGGTGGTAAAATATTCACAACTTACTATTTCAGAGGATTGATTTTCTTTAACTGAATATTTGGTTTTGTATTCATTGAGGTACGAAAAATCGATGGCATCCAGTGCCAGGTCGTTATGCAGTTCGCGAAGATTACCCTGTGCATCTTTCCGGTTGTAATCGAAAATGCGGTAAGTTACATCCGAAGTTTGTTGAATTTCGGCCAGCAATACACCTTTGCCAATGGCATGAATCCTCCCGGAGGGTATAAAAAACACATCTCCGGAATTAGCTTTATCGTAATGAAGTATTTCCTGCAATCTTCCCTGTTCCAGAAATTCAGAATATTGCTCGCGGGTGAGTTTCCTGTTTAATCCTGAGTTGATAAGGGCCCCCTTTTCGGCATGAATTACATACCACATTTCTGTTTTGCCATATGCGTTGTGCCGTTGTTTTGACAATTTATCATTGGGATGCACCTGAACGGAAAGATCGTCATTGGCATCGATATATTTAAAAAGAAGTGGAAATTCAATACCAAACTTTTTAAAAACCTTGTCGCCCACCAAATCGCCCATGTAAATTTCCACCAATTCGGTTAGGTTGTTTCCGGCCAAAAATCCGTTACTCACTTCAGAAACATTACCTTCAACCGCTGAAAGTTCCCAGCTTTCGCCACAATTTGGATGTGTGCCGAAGTCTTTACCAAGCATTTTATTCAGACGATTTCCGCCCCAGATTTTTTCAAGGTAAATGGGTTTAAATTTTAACGGATACAAACCGGGCATAACTTATTTGATTTAAAAAGTACTATGTGGTTTACCATATCGTAATGAATTTTTGTACTTTCGTTTTCCGGCAGCGAAATTAATGATTTCAAAGCAGGAATTCATTCAAAAAAATGAAATTCAACCAATATTAACAATAAACTAAAAGGGGGAAAATGCTGATAATTGGAATTGCCGGGGGTACCGGTTCCGGGAAAACAACCGTGGTACAAAAAATAATTGAACAGTTTTCGGAAAATGAAGTTGCTTTACTTTCACAAGATTCATACTACTTTGATAACGGGCACCTGAGCCTGAAAGAACGTCGTGCCAAAAACTTTGACCACCCCGATTCGGTTGAATTCGATCTGCTGATTGACCATATAAAGAAACTGATAAACGGAGAAGCGGTGGAAGAACCGGTTTATTCTTTTATTTCCTGCACACGCCAGCCCGAAACACGGCGCGTTGAACCCCGCGAAGTGCTCATTGTGGAAGGTATTTTGTGCCTGACCAACGAAAACCTGCGCGAGCTTATGGATATAAAAGTATATGTGGACTGCGACTCAGATCTCCGCCTTTCCCGTGTTATTCGCCGCGATTTAAACGAACGTGGCCGCAATGTAAACCAGGTGCTCGACCGTTATGAAAAAACAGTTCGTCCCAGCCATTTGCAGTTTATTGAGCCGACCAAACGGTTTGCAGACATCATTATTCCGCAGGGAGGAATGAACCAGGTGGCTATCAACATTTTAACCAATCACATCAACCACACCTTAAAATTCTTGTAAATGCTCAAAAATCTGAATATAGAAGAGGTGCTTTTTATCGACATTGAAACAGTACCGCAGGCGCCGGAGTACAACGGACTGAACGAAAAATGGAAACAGTTGTGGGAACACAAAATGCAATTCCAGATTAACATCGACGAACCGGCGGAAGTACTTTACGACCGGGCCGGAATTTACGCCGAATTCGGCAGAATTATCTGCATTTCGGTGGGTTATGTTTTCCAGAAACAAGGCGAACTGTTTTTTAGAGTGAAATCGTTTTACGATGAAGATGAAAATAAACTGATTCAAAACTTTTTTAATGCACTGGAAGCTTTTTCACGGAAAGGAAAACGCAGGCTTTGCGCCCATAATGGACAGGAATTCGATTTTCCTTACATTGCCCGCCGCGCGCTGGTCAACAACCTTTACCTGCCAAAAATTCTCGACATGGCCGGCGCCAAACCCTGGGAGTTGAAAGACCAGCTTATCGACACGCTTCAGCTCTGGAAATTTGGCGATTACAAACACTACACATCTTTGTCGTTACTATGCGAATTGTTTAATATTCCCACTCCTAAAGATGATATTGATGGCAGCCAGGTGGCACGCATTTACTGGGAAGAAAATGACATTGACCGGATTGTACGTTATTGCGAAAAAGATACCCTGGCGGTGGCTAACCTGCTGTTAAAATACAAAGGCGATAAAATTATCCCGATGGAAAATATGGAAATAGTTTAGTATTTCATCATTCGATCCATTTCGCGTTTTGAATCTTTTTGCTTCAGGGTTTCACGTTTGTCGTAAACCTTTTTTCCGCGTGCCAACGCAATTTCCAGTTTGGCCAGGCCACGATCGTTAATAAAAAGCCGGGTGGGGACAATGGTAAGCCCCGATTCTTTCAGTTTACGATCCAGTTTATCCAGCTCTCTTTTGGTGAGCAACAATTTACGATCGCGTTTGGCAATATGGTTGTTACAGGTTCCCAGTTCATATTCCGAAATATGAATGTTTTTGGCATACAATTCTCCTCCGTGAAACTGGCAATACGCATCGTTCATGCTCACTTTGCCGTTGCGGATAGATTTAATTTCAGTCCCAACCAGTTGCATGCCGGCTATAAACTTCTCAATCAGCTCGTATTCAAATGAAGCCTTTTTATTCTTTATATTGATATTTGCTTTTGGATGTGCCACAAAATGTATTTTAAAGTTTAAAGTTCCTTGTTTAAAATTATCGCATTGAAATCTAATTAAAACCTTTACAAAAATGCAGTTAATAATTTCGAAAGAAAAATACTCAAAAAACTAAAAACAAAAAAATTGGCCAAAATGGTTACCAAAATGTAACTCGTTTGTTTTCTTTCCGGGAATTCAAGTAGCGTTTTTGCCCCCATCCAAAATATAAAAAAGCCGTATAGCCCAAGTACATCCATCACATACAAAAATGGAAACATTCCAGTAATTAAAGAAACCACCAAAAAAGGTGTGAGCGAATAAACAACCAGTTTGCGGGCAATAAAAATATTCTTTTTCCCTCCAAACGCTTTTATCAGTTCGTTGGTAAGAAAAACTGAAATTACATATTGCAGAAGAAACAGTACCACTTCGCGACCGGCTTTCATTAACGGGAAAGTGAGATAAAACCTGGAGCCGCGAATGAGTTCGCTGGCAAAAACAGCCAGAAAAATTACTGCCAGTAAAGGCAAAAAATAACTGATAAAAGATTGCTTGTCTAAGTTTTTCCCTTGCTTTTGCTTTTCCCAAAACATTAAGGGTTCAAAAATTACCTCTTTTACTTTTATGAATATTTTTTTGAAATTTATTTTCATGTTCAACTTTTCTGTTTCGGGTGTAAAAATACATTTTATTCAGCTTATTATCATTTTAGGTTAACCTGCTCTTTCTTTTCCTTCAGTAACCTTTCAAACGCAAACATCTCATCGCGCAGACGGGCAGCTTCAATAAAATCGAGCTCTTTGGCAGCCGTTTTCATTTGTTTTTTCAGTTTTTCAATGGCTTTTTCCAGGCCGTTCACATTCATGTACTGCACAACCGGATCAGCAGCCACATCAGGCAAACCGGAATCTCCGTATTCCACCGGTTTTTTACCTCCACGAAATTCGTAACCAATAATTTCGCGGGTTGGTTTTACAATTTGGGTAGGTGTAATATTGTTTTCCTCGTTATATTTCAACTGCTTTTCGCGGCGGTAATTTGTGGCGTCGATGGTACGCTGCATGGAATTGGTAATTTTGTCGGCATACATAATGACCATCCCATTCAGGTTTCTGGCCGCGCGCCCAGCCGTTTGGGTCAGTGAACGTTCCGACCGTAAAAAACCTTCTTTGTCGGCGTCGAGAATGGCTACCAGCGACACCTCGGGCAAATCGAGTCCTTCGCGCAGCAGGTTAATTCCCACCAGCACATCGAACGCTCCTTTGCGCAATTGCTCCATAATCTCAATGCGCTCCATGGTGTCCACGTCGGAATGGATGTAACGCGTTTTCACACCCATGTTCAGCAGGTATTTCGATAATTCTTCGGCCATGCGTTTGGTAAGTGTGGTTACCAGCACCCTTTCGTTTTTTTCGGTTCGAAGGTGAATTTCGTGCATCAGATCGTCAATTTGATTGGCACTGGGTCGCACGTCGATAACAGGATCGAGCAAACCGGTAGGCCGTATAACCTGTTCCACCACAACACCTTCGCATTTGGCCAGTTCGTAATCGGCTGGTGTGGCGCTTACGTAAACCACCTGGGCCACCAGGTTTTCAAATTCCTCAAACCTTAATGGCCGGTTATCGATGGCTGCCGGAAGCCGGAATCCATATTCCACCAGAGTTACTTTGCGCGAGTTGTCGCCACCGTACATCGCCCTGATTTGCGGAATAGTAACATGGCTTTCGTCGATGATCGCCAGGAAATCGTCGGGAAAATAATCGAGCAAACAGAACGGTCGGGTTCCCGGCTTTCGCCCGTCGAAATAGCGGGAATAATTTTCAATGCCCGGGCAGTAACCCAGTTCGCGCATCATTTCCATGTCGTATTCCACCCGTTCCTGAATGCGTTTGGCTTCCTGGTGTTTGCCCATTTCTTTAAAATATTCCATATGGGCTACCAAATCGTCCTGAATATGCCGGATTGCCGATTGCATGCGCGACTTGGTTGTAACAAAAATGTTGGCCGGAAAAACCACCACTTCGCTCATTTGCTGAATGGTTTGCCCGGTAAGCGGATCGAAACCTGAAATTTCTTCAATTTCATCGCCCCAGAAAACCACCCGAATGGCGGTGTCGGCATAGGCCGGGTAAATGTCCACCGTGTCGCCTTTCACCCTGAAATTTCCCCGCTGAAAATCTACCTCGCTGCGGGAATACAACGCATCAACCAGTTGACGGAGCATCGCATTTCGGGCTACTTTCTGCCCCACCTTCAGTTCAGAAACATTGGCATGAAAATCTTCGGGATTTCCAATGCCATACAAACATGAAACCGAAGAAACGACAACCACATCACGACGTCCGGAAAGCAAAGACGAAGTAGCACTCAGGCGCAGTTTCTCAATATCCTTGTTAATGGAAAGGTCTTTTTCAATGTAAGTGTCTGTTGTGGGAAGGTAAGCTTCAGGCTGATAATAATCGTAATACGAAACAAAATATTCCACTGCATTTTCAGGGAAGAACTGTTTCATTTCGCCATACAACTGGGCAGCCAGGGTTTTGTTGTGGCTCAGAATTAAAGTTGGCCGCTGCACTTTTTCAATCACATTGGCCATGGTAAACGTTTTTCCTGAACCGGTAACACCCAGCAGGGTTTGAAACCGTTCTCCTTTATTCAAACCTTCCACCAACTGACGAATTGCCTCAGGTTGATCGCCGGTAGGATGATAATCTGAAACCACTTTAAATTGCATGGTGCAAAACTAACGAAGTGTTTTAAAAATCATTCACTTTTACTGAAAGAACCTTTCCGTTTTTCTGATAAGTTAATAACACAAATGCTGAAAATTAAAGACTTAAACATTATTTTAATCATTTCATCTGTTATGGTGGGCTACCTCCTCAACCGAAAATAAACCGGAAAATGATCGCTTACGCCTCCGTAATAATTGGGGCCACCATAAGTGCGGTTAGGTGAAATTTCACCATCGCGGTTTTTATATTCCATCCACTCTTCCCTGAAAATGTGCCCTTTTTCTTCCACGCAACGAAAACCTTTATCATCGAGCAAACCGGACGAAACAATCAGGTTGTCGAGCATGTTCCAGTTACCCCGGTATCTGTAAGTGCCTTTTCCATCTTTAAAATCAGGAAACATCAGGTTTACCAGTGTTGCACCCGGCGTTGAAGGAGGTTGTGCATTCAAAACTTCCAGCAGGCTTTTGTTGTCAGGGTCGTCGTTCATATCGCCCATCACAATAATATGAGCTCTGGAACTGGCCGCCATCACCGAATCAATTTTTCCTTTTAAAATTCGGGCAACTGCAACCCGTTTGGATTCGGTTTGCGCAACGCCGCCAATGCGCGATGGCCAGTGATTCACAAAAATATGAAACTCTTCCCGATTGCGGGTGCGGCCTTTTACATACAAAATATCGCGGGTAACTGACCTTGGAGCATCTTCAAAATGAACAGGAACAGCGAAATGACCGGTAACTGTAAACTCTTCCGGGCGATAAATCAACGCACAATCGATACCTCTCATATCCGGACTTTCGTGATGTACTATTTCGTATTTTCCATTGGCCAGTAATCCGGTCATAATTAAATCTGCCAATACTTGTTCGTTTTCCACCTCGCAAAGCCCAACAATTTCGGGTAAATCGCCTTCATTTATTCCACTAATCACCCTGGAAATGTCGGCTAATTTTTTCCGGTACTTTATCAAATCCCAGTTTTTGTCACTTTCGGGGGTAAATTCCCCGTCATTTTTTCCGGGTTCATTTTCCAAATCGAACAGGTTTTCCACATTATAAAAAGCCACAGTCATGTTGCGGTATGCAGCATTTTTCCATGGCGCACATGACGTAAAAAACAGAACGGCTAAAATGATCAGGGATTTATTTATCCACAATGAAAACTTTGGTTTTGTTGTATTTTGTTGTTTCATAGTTCTTTTCCAATGGTTACTTCATAAAAATCTGTTACAAGGGTTGCCATCATTCCGGCAGCATTGGCCGCCTGAATGCCCAAATCGCCATCCTCAAAAACCTGGCAATATTCCGGTTCAACCCCAAGTAATTCGGCACACTTTAAAAATGTTTCGGGGTGAGGTTTTGGGTGCGTTACATCTTCACTCGAAACAAGAATATCGAAATAGTTATCCAACCCGAGTATTTCGAGCGATTTCCATGCTAACCGCTTGTAGCCTCCGGTTCCCACAGCCATGGGCAGCTTGCCGTGATATTTTTTCATCAGCTCAACCACAGGTTCAACCGGTTTCATTTTGTGCATTATTTTTTCGTATTCGTCCTCCTTGAAATGCCCTATTTTCTCAGGGTCCATATGAGTGCCAAACAGTTTATTCAGTTTTTGAATGGTTCCAACTGCCGGAACTCCGGCCAGCGTGCCAAACAATTCCGGTGTAAATTCAATTCCAAAATCCGCTAAAATATTTTTGTAGGCCCAAAAATGAACAGGCATAGTGTCGGCAAGGGTTCCATCAAGATCAAAAATAAGCGCTTTTGCCTTCGGGTTAATTTCCAGTTTTTTTACCATAATTCATTTTAATTAAGACTTCAAAATTAAAAATAAAAGCCCTTTTTGCCCAATGCTTTTCAGATTAAGGAAATTTCACCAACTTTGTTTCAAATTTATTTACAATGAATCAGGACACTTTATTATATACCCTGCCCCAATGGTTCGTATTTGCCGGAATTATAGCCAGCGTTTACGGTTGGGTTGAACATAAAAAAACCTTCAGGTTGCTAGGCCCGGTAATATTTTTTCTTTTGGGAATATTTTCGGTGTATTCCATTTTGAACGGCAGCTTTTCGGCCCGCGATTTTTTAACCCCGGCTGAAATCATCAATGAAGCCATGGAAGAAGAAACCATAGAAGATATTCCCTTTATTGCCCAACTTTTACCAGCCTATTTTGCTTTTTTGTTTAGCGGACTGCTGGCCATTCCAACATTTATTTTGGAGTGGAAAGACAGAAAAGGCAAAAACCTGATGATTATTCTGACTGCCCTGGCCGGTCTAATGGGATTTTTTATTATTGTGGGTGCTTTAAGAAGCTTTTAAAATTTACAGAACCTCCCAGCAAGTAAGGGTTTCTTTATCTTTCGTGTAAATTTTATTTCCTGAAACCAGTGGGTGAGCATAAACTTCAGTAGAAGAAATCTCATAAACAGCTTTTTCTTCATATTTTTCAGGATTCGGCTCATAAACAAGCAAATCGCCCTTTGCGGTTACCGAAAGCAACACATTGCCCAAATCGAGGGCTGAAGCAAACCGGTTATGCGAAGTGGTATCTGCCCAGGCAGTTTCACCGGTTGCAGCATCCAGGCAAAACAATTTTCCCAGCCTGGCTTCATGCCCATATAAATAACCCTCTTTCAAAACCGGCGAGTTAAACGAAACACCAAATTCGGGATTGTGCCAGTTTTCCGACCAGGTATATTCATTCCCGGTCTTTTCTATTTTAAACGATTTGGTTCCAATTCCCTGTCCGGCAATGTAAATAATCTGTCCGGCAATAACCGGGGTCGAAGAATTGTAAAACCTGCGTTCGCCGGGAGTTGGAATCCTCCACAAAACATTTCCGTCCAAAGAAACGCCCAGCAAATCAGTTTCTGTTTGAACTGCCAGCACCTGTTCGCTGCCGACTTTCATAATAATAGGCGATGAGTAGGTGGCCGGTTCGTTGTCAATCGTCCAAACTTTTTCACCGGTATTGGCATCAAATGCTACAATCGATCCGTTTTTTCCACCCAAATGAACGACACATTTATTATCAACCAACAGCGGAGACATGCCCACAAAAAAGTCGGGCACTTCAGTACATTCTTCATTTTTCCAGATTACCTGGCCCGTTTTGGCATCGAGGCAATTCAATGCTCCGCCAACACCCAGAGTGAAAACCTTTCCTTCGGCAACAAACGGGGTACTTCTTGGCCCGGGATGCGGACGCGCTCCACCCGTTACTTCAGGTGAAACATTATTAACGGTTTGCCATAATTCTTTTCCTGATTCTGCATCCAGACACAAGGTAACTTCATTTTCGTTTTGTTTTACATGAAGAAAAATTCTGTCATCTGCAAAAACCGGAGATGCATCGCACAAGCCAACATTTTTTGTCCAGACTTTGGTTAACCCAGCAGGCCATTCTGCCGGCGAATGAAAATTTTTCACCACACCGTCGCGGTTGGGGCCGCGCCAACCAGTCCATTCGCTGTTACTTTTTTCTTTTCCACAGGAAAGAAACATTACAGAGGCCAAAACAAAAATTACAGACAAAGGGAAATTCAAGGTTTTCATAAAAGGTTGTTTTTTTGGTTTAAACTACTAAAATAAGAGATTTTTGGTTACGATGTATCAATTACAAAAAAAATTCAAATTCACGTTTCTGAATGGAATATGTTAGAATTATATCAAAAAATTCTTCAATTTGTCAACAAACTAAAATTATTAGCAGGTTGTTTTTTATCTTGCAATCCGAAATTCAGATTTTAATTGCATTGAATAAAAAGAAAAAAACTATGAATCCACAGGCTGAAGAACTCAATCAGATAATCCGGCAAAAAAGTCCGGCAGTTTACGACATGCTTTCCGAAAGGGGCAAAAATATTTTCTTCCCGAAAAAAGGCATTTTGGGGCAAACTGCCGAAGCAAAAGGCACACGAATTAATGCCACCATTGGCGCAGCCATTGAGGACGACGGCACACCCATGCGGCTGGAAACCATTGCATCGAAAATCAACCTCGATCCATCGCTGGTTTTCCCGTATGCACCCAGTTTTGGGCGACCCGATTTGCGCTCGAAGTGGAAAAGCATGATTTACGAAAAAAACCCGTCGCTGGGAAAAACAGAACTGAGCCTGCCCGTGGTCACCAATGCATTGACCCACGGAATTAGCATGGCTGGTTACCTGTTTGCCGATGCCGGCGACGAAGTGATTGTGCCCAGCCTTTTCTGGGGAAATTACAACCTCACCCTGGCCAACGGTTATGGCGCCAACCTGGTAAAATTCAACCTGTTTAAAAATGAACAGTTCGATTTGGAAGCATTCGAAACCAAACTGAATGAAGGGGAACCCGGTAAAAAAATTCTGATTCTGAACTTCCCCAACAATCCGACCGGTTACACGCCAACCCAGGAAGAAGCCAATGCCATTGTTTCCATTATTGGCAAAACAGCCGAAAAAGGGAACAAACTGGTTTGCATTACCGACGATGCTTATTTCGGACTTGTTTATGAAGATGGAATTGCCCGCGAAAGTATTTTTGCACCGCTGGCCAATTTGCACGAAAATGTGCTGGCCGTTAAACTCGACGGCGCCACCAAGGAAGATTACGTTTGGGGTTTCCGCGTGGGATTTATGACTTACGCCGTAAAAGGCGGCGATGCCGATTTGTATTCAGCGCTTGAAGCCAAAACAGCCGGCGCCATTCGCGGAAACATTTCCAATGCGGCCAATATTTCGCAGTCGTTGATGTATGCGGCATACAACAGTTCCGAATACGGCGTGCAGAAACGGGCCAAACACCGGATTATGCAGCAACGATATGAGGCTGTAAAAGAGGCGATAAAAGAAGAAAAATACCGGAAATACTTTAAGGCACTGCCTTTTAATTCGGGGTACTTCATGTGCGTTCAACTGGCCGAAGGGCTTGACAGTGAAAAGGTTCGACAGGTGCTTATTCAAAAATACAGCATCGGCACCATCAGCCTGAACGGCATTTTACGGCTGGCTTTTTCCGCGGTTGCCGCTTCCGATGTGAAGGAAATGTTTGAAGGCATTTACAAGGCTTGTGAGGAGTGCAATTGAAAAATTTGATTTATGATAAACTTCTCCCCTGTTCATAACTCCCTCCCGAAAGTTTAATATTTTTTTCGATGGTTTATTGGCGTTACGGCTTTCATTTCGTTTTTTTGAACACCAATTCAATAAACGGTTTTAACTCAAAAAAATCCATTTTATGGCATCTGATTTTGGAAAAACATGGTGGGGCGAACAATGGCTGAATTCGCTGAACAACATCGACTACAGTAACCGCTTACCTCGCGGCGCTTCGTATGCCCGGAAAGGGGCGGTTGAAAAAATTAAAGTTACCGGCAACCATATTACTGCAAAAGTTCGTGGAAGGCGGCCTTCGCCCTACAAGGTGGACATTATTCTGCCGCCGTTTTTCGACCCGGAGCTGGGTAACTTTATGGCCGATTTCACCAAACGTCCGGTTATTATTTCCAAACTGCTGAACCGCGAGCTCGACCCCGTTGTGCTTGAATTGGCCCAACAACACGGACTGAAAGTTTTTCCAGGCCAGTGGAACGACCTGAAAATGCAATGCTCATGTCCCGACTGGGCTGTGCCCTGCAAACACCTTGCTTCAGTAATTTACAAGGTCTCAGCGGAAATCGACAACAATCCATTCCTGGTATTTTCATTACACAACGTTGATCTGTTTTCGGAATTGGAGAAACTCGGCATTTTCATCAATAAACAGCACATTGAAATTCCCAAAATCCAGGACCTCTTTTTTGGGAAGAAAAAGGTAGATAAAAAATACAATCCGGAACAGGCCTACCGGAAACTTTCCTTAACCAAACTGGAACCCATTCATGGGCCGCTAACCTCGCTGCTCTCACCCAACCCGGCATTTTACACGGCATCGGGAAGCGATTTCCGTGATAAATACCTGTCCACGCTTAACCGTATTGTTAAAAATACGCAGCGGGCAGCCAGCGGAAAAATTGCCCTGCCCGAATTTTTCGCGAAGGCCTGGTCCGAAGAACAGCACATCGGGTACCATACAACCAACCAGGTTCGCCTCGATGAATCGTTAAAGGCGAAAATTCTATATTTCGCGGGGTAATTACCGCCCCGTGCTGATTGTAGAAGAAACCAATGAGGACAGATTCAGGATTTTAATAAACATTCAGGATTTAAAAGGTTTGTGGGACGAGCCTGTTCCCCTGATTGATGTTTTGGCTTTGGACAAATACGCTCACCGGCGATTCGAAATTTTACAGTCGTTGGCCCAGTTAAGCAGCTTTATTCCCGGTCTCGATGCCTTTATCAACTCCGGCGGAAAGAAGGAACTGTTGATGGACTCCCAAACGTTTTCCCCTTTTCTGATGCAAATGATTCCGGCCATCCAACTGCTCGATATTTCGGTGTTGCTGCCCAAATCGCTGCAACATATCCTGAAACCAAAACCCAGCGTAAAACTGAAAAGCAAAACCTCCGGAAAATCTTATTTGCGGCTCGACAAACTTCTTGACTTTGAGTGGCAGGTTGCCGTTGGAGATACCATAATGGATGAAGTCGAATTCAGGAAGCTCCTGCAAAAATCGGAGGGGTTAATTCGTTTTAAAACACAGTACATTTATGTGGAAAAGCAGGACCTCGAGAAACTGTACAAACACTTTTCACAGTCGAAGGAACTTTCGTCGGCTCAGATGCTGCGGGCTGCCCTTTCGGGTGAATACGCCGGCGCTAAAATATTCATTGACGAAGAGGTGCAAAAATTGATTAAGAAGTTGACTGAATTCAAAGAAATTCCTGTTCCCAAAGGACTTGTGGCGCAACTCCGGCCCTACCAGCATCGTGGATTTTCATGGGTTTACCGGAATGCCCGAATTGGTTTTGGTTCGGTGCTTGCCGACGATATGGGGCTGGGAAAAACCATCCAGGTGATTGCGGCCGTTCTGAAATTCAAAGAGGAAGGCGTGCTGGCCAAACAGAAAATACTTGTAGTTGCCCCAACCGGCTTGCTCACCAACTGGCAGGCCGAATTTCAAAAATTTGCCCCGGGAATAAACGTTGAAATTTACCACGGTCCGCAGCGCGATTTAAACAAACTGAACGAATACGACGTGCTGATTACCTCATACGGCATTGCAAGAAGCAACGCCCCGTTGCTGAAAAAAGGAAACTGGCATGCTATTGTAATCGACGAGGCGCAAAATATTAAAAATCAAAACACGGCCCAAACCAAGGCTGTGAAATCCATTAAATCAGACAATTTTATCGCGTTGAGCGGCACGCCGGTGGAAAACAGATTGAGCGAATTGTGGAGCATTATGGACTACAGCAACCGCGGTTTTCTGGGCAGCCTGAAAGAATTTACCGAAACTTACGGGAACCCTATTGAGCAATTGAACGACCGCGAAACGGCAGATAAGCTGAAACGGGTAACAGCGCCTTTCCTCATGCGCCGGCTTAAATCGGACAAAAGCATCATTTCCGACCTTCCCGAAAAAATTGAAATCGACAGTTTTGCCAACCTTACCAAAGAACAGGCCGGCCTTTACGAAAAAACACTGGAAAAAGCAATGGATGAAATTGAGGGAATTAACAGGACCGACCAGAAATCGCTTTTTGTGCGGCAGGGATTGGTCCTGCAAATGATTCTTGCCCTGAAACAAATTTGCAATCACCCCACACAATTCCTGAAAAACGGAAAAATGGATGCATCACTAAGCGGAAAAACAGAACTCCTTTTTGATAAGCTGGACAGCATTGTGGAAAGTCAGGAAAAAGTGTTGTTGTTTACACAATTCACCGAAATGGCAGGTTTACTTCAGCGCTTTATAACAGAACGTTACAATATGGAACCGCTGTATTATCATGGAGGATGCAGCATCAAACAGCGTCAGGAAATGATTCACCGGTTTCAGAACAACCATGCCGACAAAGTGTTTTTATTATCGCTAAAGGCAGCCGGAACGGGATTAAATCTTACTGCTGCAAGCCATGTCATTCATTACGACCTTTGGTGGAACCCGGCTGTGGAAAACCAGGCAACCGACAGGGCCTACCGAATTGGCCAGAAAAACAATGTGATGGTGCACCGGTTCATTACCAAAAATACGTTCGAAGAAAAAATCAATGCCATGATTCAGCAGAAAAAAGCCCTGGCCGAAATGACCGTCGCAACCGGTGAAAACTGGATTGGAAATTTGAGTAATAAAGAATTACGCGATATCTTTAACATTTCGTAATCTAATCGTTAGCCTTACTTATTTTTTTGCCACCTTTTGCGACCCCACCGGACAAAAACCGGAAGCAAACCAGGGTGAAGAAAGTTTCAGCTTTTGGCACGTTCTGAATGGTGAAACAGGAAAAGAGGTTCGTGAATCGATGGTTCACTATTCGCCAGGCGGATATTTCGGCATCCGGATGGGCGACTGGAAATACATCGATGGTCTTGGTTCAGGCGGTTTTTCGCATCCTTCAAAACTTTCCCCGAAAAGGAACGGCCCGGTTAGACAGCTATATAATCTGAAAGAATATACGCTGGAAAGCGCCAACCTGTTCTTTCAGCAAACTGAAAAAGTTACTGAACTGAAGGCTTTGATGGAGGAGGTAATTGAAAAAGGACACCGATAATTAGGATGGAAGGGGCAAAAAGCAGAGGGCAGAGGGCAGAGAGCAGAGAGAGTCTGATATACATAAAATAGAGACTACGTAAATTAAAGAATAATTATATAGAAATATTTAACTCTATTTAAATATTTCGTATTTTTGACAGAATATTTAAATAGGTTTAAATTTATGGTTGACACAAAAACAATTTTCAATATTCTTGAAAAGTATAACTTTTGGGATGGAAAAACCATTAAACTTGGCTTAATACGGAAAGAATACCTCGAAAAATTAATAAACCGGTTAGGCAACAAACTGATAAAAGTATTGACAGGACAACGCAGGTCGGGCAAAAGCTACCTCATGAGGCAACTCATTTTTCATTTGCACAAAAAAGGAATTCCCCCTCAAAACATCCTTTACATTAATATGGAAATATCGGAGTTCGGCTTCATTCAGAACACATATGATCTAGATAACTGTATTCAACTCTATATAAACAATCTACAACCCGAAGGAAAAATATTTTTATTCATTGATGAAGTTCAATTAATTGACGGATGGGAAAAAACAATTAATTCTTATTCTCAGGACTATACTACTGAATATGAACTTTTCATCACGGGATCAAACGCTTCTGTTTTATCCGGAGAATTGGCTTCCCTGCTTTCAGGCAGATATCTGTCATTTGAAATTTTAACTTACTCTTTTACTGAATTTTGTGAGGTTACGGGAAATGAACCCGGTAAAACGGCATTTCTATCCTATCTTACAACCGGAGCCCTGCCTGAAATTTTCAATCTGCCGGATATGGAAACAAAAATGCACTACGTGCAGGATTTAAAAAACACTATAGTATTGAAGGACATTATTTTAAGGCATAAAATAAAGGATGCAGGGCTTTTGGAATCTCTTTTTACTTTTCTGGCGCAAAATATTTCCAATCCGGTTTCCGTGCCCAATTTGGTGAATTATCTCAAAAATATAAAGGTTGCCACCAATTTCAATACCCTCTCATCGTATATTGAGTACCTGAAGCAAACCTATGTCATTCATGAAGCGGTACGATACGATTTACGTGGGAAAAAAATATTGTCGGGCGTAAAAAAGTATTATTTAAATGATCTTTCTTTCAGAAATCTGCTTTTCCCGGGTTTTGAATCCGGATTGGGATATTTGCTGGAAAATTTTGTATTTATCGAGTTAAAACGAAATGGTTATGAGGTTTTTACCGGAATCGACAGAAATAAGGAAGTAGATTTTGTTGCCAAGAAACAGGGTTTAACCCGTTATTTTCAGGTGTGTTATTTATTAACCGATGAGCAGGTTATCAGCAGGGAATTTGGAAACCTTGAAAATATCAATGATAATTACGAAAAAATAGTCGTTTCGCTGGATGATGTTTCATTGGGAATCCGAAACGGAATCAGGCATATTCCGGCCTGGCAAACGCAATTCTTTAAATAATTGCAAATGTTTGTAAGTAATAAATTTATTACCTTTGTTTTGTAAATTCGATGAGTTATTCAATTCAAAAAGATGAGAAAACCAAAAATAAAAGTAAAAGTTATTAAAGAAGATACCGGGTACAGTGCTTATAGTGTGGTGGGGAAAAATTTGATTGCCACCCAGGGTGAAACATTTGAAGAACTCAAAGATATGATTCTGGATGCGGTCAATCTTACATTTGAAGATCAGGCATTTGTTTATTTAGAAAATGAGTTGCAATTTGAATTTGACCTGGAAAGTTTCTTTGATTTTTACAAAGTCATTAATGCAAAAGCCCTTTCTGAACGTATTGGAATGAATCAGAGCCTTCTTTCTCAATATATCAAAGGGATTAAAAAACCATCCGCATCTCAAACCAAACGTATTCTGAACGGTGTTCAGCAAATTGGCAAGGAATTGTCCGAAGTGCGGTTTTCACTATAAATCAGGAAACTATGAAACGTCGAAATTTTATTGCTACATCTGCCGGAATAGCTACCGGCGCTTCACTCTTCTCTAATCCGGCAGGGGCTGTTGTTGCCGGAAACAATAAGAAAAAACTTGTACTTGTTGGCACCGGAAGCCGGGGCACCAGCTTCTGGGGAAAACGGATTGTGGACAACTACAGCGATTTGGTTACATTTGCCGGACTTTGCGACATCAACCCCGGCAGACTTGAACTGGCAAAAAAATACATGGGTGTGGATTGCCCGGTTTACACCGATTTCGAAAAAATGATGGCCGAAACACAACCCGATTTAGTAATGGTATGCACCATGGATTCCAACCATCATGAGTTTATTGTACGAAGTATGGAACTGGGCGTGGATGTGTTAACCGAAAAACCCATAACCACCGATGAGCAAAAATTGCAGGCCATTCTGGATGCCGAAAAACGGACGGGTAAAAAGTGCATTGTCGGTTTCAATCTCCGTTATGCCACCCTTCCAACGGCTTTAAAGGAATTTCTGACTGAAAAACCGGTTGGGGAAATCACTTCGGTTGATTTTAACTGGTACCTGAATGTTTACCACGGTGCATCCTATTTCAGGCGGTGGCACGGAGAGCGCGACAAAGGTGGTACCCTGCTGGTGCACAAGGCCACCCACCATTTCGATATGCTTAACTGGCTCATCGATTCCGATCCGGTGGAAATTACCGCTTATGGTGCGCTGGAACATTACGGAAAAAACAACCCGTTCAGGGGCGTTAATTGCAGGAATTGTGCCTACACAGACAAATGCCGTTTTTACTGGGACATCACACAAGACAAACGCGCGATGGAACTTTATGTGGCCAATGAAAAGTATGACGGGTATATTCGGGACAATTGCCTGTGGCGCGAACAAATTGACATTTACGATAAAATGTCGCTTCAGATTAGATATGCCAACAACATCATCGTAAATTACTCGCTTACAACCTATTCACCTTATGAAGGCTGGCGAATTGCTTTTAACGGAAAAAAAGGCAGGGTGGAATCGTGGAGCGGGATCCCCTGGCGAAGTCAGGAAAAAATGAACCAGGCAACCCTTCATGCGGCAGAAATGAACCAGGAAGATGCCGGTGAAACCGATTATGACGAAATTTTCGTGATGAATAATTTCGACCGCGATTACAAAATTATCAAAGTTCAGGCAGCCCGCGGCGGGCATGGAGGCGGCGATTCACGGTTGCAGGACAAAATTTTCCGCTATCCCGATATGCCCGACCCAATGAAACATGCGGCAGGAACGCGCGACGGCGCCATGTCGTGCCTCATTGGAATTGCCGCACGGAAATCAATCGATGAAAAACGTCCGGTAAAAATTGAGGAACTAACGGATATTCAACCGCACCCAACAAGGGGAATCTGATTTTTTCTTTAAATTGCAACAACAAATTCAGTTTATCATGTTTCAAACCAGTAAAACTATTTTTGCCCTCTCCGCACTTTCCATTTCAGCATCGATGTGGTCTTCTGCTCAGGAAATCCAACATCCCAACATAGTACTTATTATTACAGACGACCAGGGCTACGGCGATTTGGGATTCACCGGAAACCCGCACGTTAAAACACCGGTTATCGACAACTTTGCACGCGAAAGTATCCGGTTCAATCAATTTTATGTATCGCCGGTTTGTGCGCCAACCCGTTCAAGTCTGATGACGGGTAGATATTCACTCCGCACCGGCATGCGCGACACATACAACGGGGGCGCCATAATGGCAACCGAAGAAGTAACCGTGGCAGAGATGTTAAAGCAGGCAGGATATCAAACCGGTATTTTTGGCAAGTGGCACCTCGGCGATAATTTTCCGTTCCGCCCGGCCGATCAGGGATTCGACGAATCGCTCATCCACCTTTCCGGCGGAATGGGCCAGCCCGGCGATTTTACTACGTTTTTCAAACGGGACAGCAGTTATTATAATCCGGTGCTTTGGTACAATGGCGAACAAAAAGCGTATGATGGCTATTGCTCCGACATTTTTGCCGATGAAGCTGTTTCATTCATCGAACAAAATCATAAGAAACCGTTTTTCTGCTACCTCTCGTTTAACGCTCCGCACACACCTTTACAAGTTCCGGAGGAATATTACAACATGTATAAAGACATTGACCCGTCATCCGGTTTTGAAAACGACAACAGGCCGTTTCCCATAATGAGCGAAAAAGACAAGGAAGATGCCCGGAAGGTTTATGCCATGGTGACCAACATCGACGACAATGTGGGCAAAGTTTTGCAAAAATTGGAAGAATTGAAGATTGCAGACAATACCCTTGTTATTTTTATGACCGACAACGGCCCCCAACAACGCCGTTTCAACGCGGGAATGAGAGGTTTAAAAAGCAGTGTTTTCAGAGGCGGTGTGCGCGTTCCTTTTTACTTGCGGCTTCCGGCTTTGTATGAAGGAAACCGGAACATTGAAACCGTTACGGCACATATCGACTTTCTTCCTACCCTGGCAGAATTATGTAACGCTGAAATGCCAACCGACCGCACCATTGACGGGACCAGTTTTTTACCGCTTTTAAAAGGCGAAAAACCAGAAGTTTTTGAAACGCGTTCGCTTTTTTTCTATTGGACCCGCCGTTATCCGGAGTTGTATAACAATATTGCCTTGCAAAAAGGGCCTTACAAACTGGTTGGAAAGACTAACCACGATGCGCCATTGGAGAATTTTGAGCTCTATAACATCCGGGCAGATGAATTCGAACTGAAAAACATTTTACCCGAAAACAGATCTTTGGCGTCTGAGATGAAAACCGAACTCGACCAGATGATTCATGAACTTTCGAATTCTATGCATCTGCAAAATCCTCCGCGGATTATTATAGGAAGTAAACACGAAAACCCTGTTTTTCTGAACCGGAACGATGCTGGCGGCGCTCGCGGAATCTGGACTCAGGAAGAAGTATTTGGTTTCTGGAGGGTGAAAATTCAGGAAGGAAAATACAATATCCGCTTAAAATTTATACAGCCACTGGAATCCGCCGGAACGATGTTTTTGGAAACAAATTCAATGATTTACAGACAGGAAAATAAAAATGTCCCGACTGATATTATTGAAATGAAAAATGTTTCATTTTCAGAAACAGAATGTGACCTGATTCCATTTTATACCACCCAAAGCAGGACTGTTTTTCCGTTGTGGGTAGAATTGGAAAAGCTGGAATAGAAGGATTTACTAATCAATATAATTATGCTGAAAAATTATTATAAAACGCTTCTCCCGGGACTTTTCCTAAAACTGTTTCAAAATCATTCTGTTGTATTTAAAACTACATCTGTTTTTCTGCTTACAATACTGTTTGTCTGTTGCACAAACACAGACCAAACGGGAATCACTGTAACTTTTCCTCAATCTTCCGAACCAATCCAGATTACTGAAAACGGAAAGGAGCACCTGTTTGCCAGCTATTACGGCATCAATTCGTGGAGTGCAAACCAAAAGTATGTTACCGTTTTGCAAACCGAAATTAAGGATCGACTTCCCGATGAAAACGATCCGGCAACACTCGGACTTGTCGATATGGAAACCAATGAATTCATTCCACTTACCCAAACCCGGGCATGGAATTTCCAGCAGGGCTGTATGGCACATTGGCTGGCAACTTCGCCCGATTCACTTATCATTTATAATGATTTCCGGGAGGACCGCTTTGTTTCGGTAATTTTGAATGTACACACTAAAAAAGAAATCAAAACCATTCCCTACCCGGTTAGCGCCGTTTCACCCAACGGAAAGGAAGCAGTCAGTATTAATTTTGCCCGGTTGCGGATTACCCGCACCGATTACGGCTACGGTGGAAACGGCCAGGATGCCAAAAGCGGCATTCAGTTTCCGGTAGATGACGGACTTTTTCTGGTAAACCTGGAAACCGGAGAAGCTGAATTGATTGTGTCCATTGCACAGGTAAAAAATCTGGTTCCTGAAATTCCTGAAGAAGGAATAGAATATTTCAATCACACACTTTTCAGCCGGGGAGGAAGTAAAATTTTCTGGCTGGCGCGGGCCATTCCGCACCGGAACACCACTTCGCTGACTGTAAACCGGGACGGCACAAACTTGCTGCGTTGTTTTCCAGATGGCTGGGAAGGTTCGCACTTCGACTGGCTGAATGACGACGAACTGATGGTAACTGCCAATTACGAAGCCAACCAATATGCGCATGTGCTGTTTTCCATTGGAAAACAGGATTACAAACGCCTGGGTAACGGATTGCTGGACTACGATGGGCACGGAACTTTTTCTCCCGACGAGAAATGGATGATTACCGACACCTACCCCAGCCGTGGATTGCGCGAACAAAAAATCTACCTGATGGACATGGAAACCGAAGCGGTCCTTCCTTTGGGCCGATTTGCCCAGCCCGAAGAATTCACCGGCCACTGGCGCTGCGACATTCATTGCCGCTGGAGCCCAAACGGCGATATGATCGGCTTCAACTCCACCCATACGGGCAGCCGGCAGGTTTATGTTATAAAGTTTGAAAACAGATAATCTAATTAGTAAACGATGGGTGTACAACAAATTTCATATTTTTAACTGTTTTTGAAAGAAGGAATTTTACACCGCGGCTTCAGCCCGGTGAACAGAGGAAGCTAAAATAAAAGGGCTTTAGCCATTAAAAGGATTAAATGCTAAAGCCATGAAAAGCAATGAGAAAGTCAACCACCGGGCTAAAGCGCCGGTGAAATAAGGATGAATGTTTAGCACCGAGATTTAAAACGTAGAATTTATCGTACAGTAAAAAAACGAATACCATAATTATGAAAAACCTGATTCTGATTATCCTCCTCGTAACAGGCACTCATTTTTTATCCGCCCAACCATCTGAAAAAAAAGTCGATGCACTTGTTTCACCCAAATTGGCAGAAAAAGAAATAACAGTTGGCGGAGCTGATGCTGATGTTTGCGGTTTTACCAGCCAGTCCATCCAGTATGCCATTGATGCAGTGACCAAAACCGGCGGAACGGTGAAACTGAATCCGGGGCTTTACGAGATTACTGCACCGGTGCGTTTGAAATCGAATGTAAAACTGATTGGCTCGGGCAGGGAAACCATTCTCAAACGAGGAAAAGGAGTGCAAACCCGGTTTGTGGTGGACGCTGATTATGCAGAATTAAAACTCACAGTGGAAAATTCCGACGGGTTTGAGCCGGGTATGAAAATTCAGGTGACCGACCAGAACAACAGTTCCTGCTGGAATGTTTCCACGGCATACATCACCGATATTCAGGATGAAACTATTTACATTGACAGTTACCTCATCCGCGATTACCGCTCCGATCGCGACGGACTTGTTTCCAATGCATCTTCGGTTATAGAAGTCATTGAAGCCGAAAATGTGCTCATTTCAAACCTCACTGCCGACGGTAACCGCGCCGAAAACTTTTTTGCCGATGGCTGCAACAGCGCAGGAATTCTTATCCTGAAATCGAAAAAAGTGGTTGTGGACAATGTGCATGTAAAAGAATTCAATGGAGAAGGAATCAGTTGGCAGATCACCGAAAATGTAACCATCCGCAACAGCGAAATTTCGGGCAGCGGCAATACTGGAATGCACCCCGGCACGGGATCGCCTTTCACTGTTATCGAAAACAACGATGTGCATCACAACGACAACGATGGTTTGTTCATTTGCTGGCGGGTTTATCAAAGTACAGTTACAAACAATCGTTTTCACAACAACGGACGGTTTGGTATATGCACCGGCCACAAAGATACCGATGTGATATTTACCGGAAACCACATTTATGAAAACGGCAGCGACGGGGTGCACCTGCGGGGAGAACGGGAATCGAATGCACCGCACCGCAACACGTTTGTGAAAAACATTATTGAAAATAACGGCACTAAAAACGGCGGTTACGGTTTTTCC
>JAHYIT010000034.1 GCA_019429205.1 Mariniphaga sp.
TACTTATCATGCTTTATAAACGAGTTTTTTTACTCGTTCTGTTAATGACTAAGTGGTATACTTTTCGATTGAAAGGTGGGGTACTTCCTGGTTAAAATAAACATTTGAAATTTAGTAAAAAGTTACATCAGAACAATCTCCCCGAATGAGGGGAGATGCCGGCAGGCAGAGGGGTAAACAGAAAAAATGAAAAACTGGTAAATTACAGAATATAACAAAACTGACCCTTTGGGCTTCGCCCGTTTCCCTTTTAAGGGAAAACGTTCTAATAATTATTGTGCTAAAATTTGAAATTTAGTAAAAAGTTACATCAGAACAATCTCCCCGAATGAGGGGAGATGCCGACAGGCAGAGTGGTATAAATTATTATTGAAACATTTAGATGAAATACGAACAGATAAAAGAAATAACACGCAAACTTCGCAACAATGCGACTCCGGAGGAAGTTAAACTTTGGCGCTATTTGCGAAAAAGACAGTTGGAAGGTCGGAAATTTCTTAGACAGCATGCCATAATTTATGAATCGATTGGAAATGAACATTTCTTTTATGTACCTGATTTTTTTTGCTATAAAGAAAATCTCGCCATTGAGTTAGATGGAAAAATTCATCTTTACAAAAAGGCTGAAGATAAACGACGCGACGAAATATTAAATCAGCTGGGAATTAAAGTTTTAAGATTAAAAAATGAAGAGTTAAAAGATATTGATGAAGTTCTTGTAAAAATTAAAAATGAATTTAAGGCGTAAAGTTTACCCTTTTGGCTCCGCCATTTTCCCTAAACAGGGAAAAGCGTTCTAAGAAATATTCTGCTAAAGCTCAAACCTGAGCAGAAAATTTGTACAGAACGATCTCCCCGCTTGAGGGGAGATGCCGACAGGCAGAGGGGTAAAAAGAAGCAAAAAAATGAAACTCTAAATCAAGTAATTATGAAAAAATTTATTCTTGTAATTGTAGCTCTGGTTGGAATAACCGGCTTAGGAACGGCCCAGATTGAACCCACCTTTGAACAAATGAAGTTTTACACACCCGACTGGCAGGGTGAACGCGATGCAGGCGGACGGCCAATTGTTCATGCAGAATTGCTCGAACGATTGCTAAACCTTTCCATCGAAGAGGCCTGGGGAGTGCTCAGGGGAGAAGGATACCACAACCAGTTTGAAGGCGGTTGGGAAATGATTCACCAGGATAAGCCTTTTGTGGGACGGGCACTGACGGTGCAGTACATGCCCAACCGGCCCGACATCACCAATCAGATTAAACGAGTGGGCGAAAAGGAAAACCGGATAGGTCCGTCTAATTCGTGGCCTATTGATATGCTGAAGGAAGGCGATGTATATGTAGCCGATGGTTTTGGAAAAGTAATAGACGGAACACTCATTGGCGACAACCTGGGAAATTCCATCTACTCCAAATCCAAAACCGGTGTGGTGTTCGATGGCGGCGCACGCGATTTGGAAGGACTTTCAAAAATTGAAGGGTTCAATGCATTTACCCGCGGGTTCGATCCTTCGTTTATAATGGAAATGATGGTTACCGGAATCAACGTACCGATCAGAATTGGCAGGGCAACCGTTTCACCCGGCGATGTGGTGCTTGCCAAACGGGAAGGCGTGATTTTTATCCCGGCACATCTGGTCGAAAAAGTGGTGATTACCGGCGAGTTTATTGCCCTGCGCGATAAATTCGGGCACGAAATGCTGCGCAAAGGTATTTATACTCCCGGGCAGATTGATACCCGCTGGACCGACGAAATAAAAAATGCTTTTCTGAAATGGCTCGACGACAATCCGGATGAAATTCCCATGTCGCGCGAAGAGTTGGACGAATACATGAAAAACCGGACGTGGTAATTATGATTTAATATTTAACAGGCTAATCGCCCACATTTTGCATGAAATCGGGGAAGCCGCTTTCCGTCCAGCGAACGACCCTTGCACGTGTTGCCCGATTGGGATCAGAAAGTTCGTGCCCCTGGATATCCTTGTAGTTGCGGGCATGGTAAATCATGATTACGGTTTCTCCGTCTTCGGCAATGGTAAAAGAATTGTGGCCGGGTCCGAACCGATTTAATTCTTCATTGGTATAAAATACAGGTCCCGGCGATTTATGCCAGTTGGCAACGTTCATCAAATCAGCATTTTCATCAATCCACAACAAACCCATGCAGTAATTGTGGTTGGTAGCACTGGCTGAATAGGTTACAAATATTTTTCCGTTTCGCTTTATAACTGCTGCTCCTTCGTTCACGTTGTATTTCATCCGTTCCCAATTGAATTCAGGCTCGGTTAAAACCACCTCAGGGCCTTTTAGCGTAGTTGGATTTTTCATTTCAGACATGACCAGTGCCGTTCCGTGGTCGCCTCCCCGAACATTTTGAGCCCAGATTAAATACCGTTTGCCCTTGTGTTCAAAAGTGGTGGCATCCAGCGAAAAAGATTCGCGTTGAGTTTTAATTTGTCCTTCTTCTTTCCACTCCCCTTCCATAGGATCTTCCGATTCATTCGACAACACCCACATTCGGATGTTCCAAATATTTTCTGCTTCGCCTGCGGCAAAATGAATATACCAGGTGCCGTCAATACGGTGCAATTCGGGCGCCCAGATGTGGTGCCCCATTACACCTTTTTCGTGTTTACGCCAAACCACTTTTCCCTTGGCAGTTTTTAACCCGTTTATGCTGGTCGCTTTTCGGATTACAATCCGGTCGTATTCCGGCACTGTGGCAATTAAGTAATAAGTACCATCTTCCGTTTTATACACCCACGGATCAGCGCGTTGTTCCACTATGGGGTTGTTAAAATCTAAATTTTGGGAAGAAATACGGGAAGGAAATACAATACCTGTTGTAACAACAATCAAAATCCAGAATAATTTCATGATAAAGCAAATTTTTTAAGTTCCTGAAATATACAAATCATTTTAATTGATAGTTTCATTTTTATTGATGCGGTCAGAAATTACGAGACGGGTGAGCAGGAGAAGGCAAACACAACTACAAATTATCATCAGCAGGCATGTGCAAGCGGAAATATTGTATTACGACGTTATTATGTGTGGACATTTCCTTACTTTTATGTTTTAAAAAAATATGGAACATTTCATCAGTGACCTGAAGTTGGAGGTTGTAAAATACTACGATAGCCTGATTGGCATCACCCCGAAGCTTATTGCTTCTGTTTTGGTTTTGCTTTTGGCCTGGTTCCTGGCCAAACAAATTCGCCGGATTTCTGAAAAAAAACTAAAAAGGCAAATGGAAGACCCTCTTCTGGCCGACTTCCTTTCAACACTTATTCGCTTTATAGTTTTTATTACAGGCCTGCTCATTGCGTTAAAAATAGTTGGCTTAGGTGGCATTACTGCCAGTATTCTGGCAGGTGCAGGAATTTCTGCATTTATCATTGGCTTTGCCCTGCGTGACATTGGAGAAAACTTTCTGGCAGGAATTCTTATGGCCTTTAAACGTCCTTTCAGGGTTGGCGATTTCGTGGAAACAGGCGCCATTAAAGGGAAAATTATTGGCCTTAACATTAGAGATACCCAGCTTAAAACTCCCGATGGTAAGGATGTGTATGTTCCAAATGCCATGATCATCAAAAATCCGCTCATCAACTATACCATCGATGGTTTTTTACGGTACGAATTTGTGGTTGGTCTGCCTTCCGACTCGGACTACAAAGCTACGATGCAGGCCATTGAGGATGCGGTGATTAAGATTGACGGAATTATAAAAAAACGGCGAAAAACAGCTGTAAACATTACAGGCTTATCGGCTGGCAGAGTTGATGTTACCGTTCATTTCTGGATCGATACTTTTACGGTTAAAGAGGACACGGAAAAAATTCGATCGAAGGTTTTTGCTGCCGTTGAGAATGTGATCAACAATTAATCAATACGGGATTTAACAAGGCTGCATTCACGACCTCCTTAAGATCACATATTTATTGCAGAGGCGCAACAACTGAGGTAACGACCTCAGCGAGGTCGAATGTTGTTGTACTCCTCATCCGAAACAGGTCCTATCCATACGGCGCCTCCTTCGTTGGTATTCAGGCTGACGGCAATGTGTACAAATGCTAAAAGCAAAACATTCAATAATCCAAAAAATCAACTATGAAACCGAAAAAATCATTTCTTTCATTTGCGGTTTTAACACTGCTCACTAAGGTTCTACCCAAAACTGGGCGCCCATTGCCCTTGCCGGCGGAAAGTTACTCATCCGCGACCAAAACCGCATGATATGTTTGAAGGTAGTGGAGTAATGATTACAGTGATATTTTTAAAGAAAAATGAGTGGTTATTACGGGTAATTTTTATTCTGCAATGCCTTGTTTTATTTTGCGGTATTCGCCCGGCGAACAGCCCATAAGTTGTTTAAACCTGCGTGATACATTTTTAACTTCGTCCATGCCAAGTTCATGGGCAATGTCGCCAACAGGCTTGCTGGTTTCGGCCAATAATGCGGAAAACCGCTCCATTTTTAGTTTAAGTATATACTGGTAAACCGGCAAATTGGTAGTTTCCCTGAATTTTATTTCAAACGAACGTCGCGACAAAGCTATTTGTTTAACAATATCGTCCACTTTTATGGGAGTGTGGAAGTTTTCGTGAATTAACCTGATTGCAGCTGCAATTTGCGGATCGGCAGCTGCATACATATCGGTCGATTGGCGCGATACTATTTTTCGGGGCTGTATCACAATGTCGCGCCACCTGGCATTGCTTTTCATCATCCGGTCGAGCATGGCAGCTGCTTCGTAACCGCCTTGTTCAGCATCGAGTTCAATACTCGAAAGCCGGGGGTCACTGAGCATACACATCAGTTCATCGTTGTCAACACCCAATACGGCAACCTCTTCGGGGACTTTGATGCCCGAAATTTTGCACGACTCGGTTATTTGCTGTGCGCAATAATCGTCGCAGGCCATTATAGCCAATGGCTTGGGCAGCTCGTTCAACCATTTGCTCAACGCCGAAGGTCTATAATACCATATTTCGTGATTGGGGTCGGCCTCGCTTTCAAAGGTTTGAACCTGATAACCACGCTTGTTTAAGTAAGACGAAAAACCTTCACCCCTTTCACGCGACCACACAAACGATTTAATCCCATAGAAGGCAAAATTAGAGTACCCTTTATTTATGAAATATTCAGCTCCTAATTCCCCGGTCTTAAAATATGCCCCGGTTATGTTCGGGACATTTATAAAACGTTCTTTCAGGTCGGTAACTATAACCGGAAATCCGGCGCGGGCAAGAAGGGGTGTGTCATCGGTTTTGTTCAGTTGGGCAAACATGCCTGTTGCACCCCATTCTTTTGCCCAGTCGAGAATCCCTTCCAAACCAATTGTATCGCGGTAATAAAAAGGCATACGACAAAAGAGCCATGGCCCGTTTTCTTTTGAATAAAGGGCAATCCCCAGAAGTATTTTTTTGAAATACTCTTCCGAAAAATTGGCTAATAGAATCACTTTTGGCATAGCGCAAATTACTAAAAATGTTTTAAATGCCCGGCTTCAGGCATATTGCCTTTGCCCCGGGCATTTTTACACTCTTCTGTTAGATGTTAGCCGAATATACCCGCTACTCCAGATTAATGCCTTGTAATTCAACAGCCAAATTGTTCACGTCTATGTCTGTTCCCTTGAGCTTTCCGCTAACTGTGCGCTTTTCGCCCGGCAACAAAGAAATGTAATTGTCATCCCAGAAGACAGGCACAACCGGTTCGCCCGATTTTTTGTCAATTAACTGGAACTCGATAAAAAATGCGATGTGTTGATTCGGATTTTCCAGATTAATTTCAAAATCGATGTCAGGGCCGTTTTTGCGTGCGCTGAACGTTTGCACAACTTCAACTTTAGGCATGTGGTCGAGCGCAGTGTGGTCGGCATTTTGCTTGTTGGGTGTCCAGTACCATGTAGTTTTCTCAAAATCAGGAACATCCTCTACTGTTGACAGCCAATAGAAATTCACTTCAATCATCTCCCCATTTTGGTCGTATAAGCGTAAATCGATGAAATACGAAGTAGTGAGGTTCTCTAATTCGGGCATTTCTGCCACCATTTTTGAACTGTTTGCATCAATAATGAACGTTTTTTGTTGTTCAAAAACCAAATCCGAATTCAGGTCGAAAACCTTTACATCGAGGGTCAATCCTTCCTGCGTTTGTAAAAAGTCGTTGTTCACCCAAATGTTTTTGTCGCCATAGTTGAAAATGGGCACCAGCGGCCCTGCCGACTTGCGGGTTGCATAAAAAGCCCCGTTTGGCATCAGGAAATAATCGAACAATTGCCAGTAAAATGTTGGCCATGCCGAGTTGTACATCCATTGCACCACGCCGGTGCTGTGGAACTTATTTACGGCAAATGCTTCAAACATGGGCCTCATGGACTCGTAGTTCGATGCCTGGTTTTTAAGCAGAAAGTAGCCCAAATCATTGGTTTCGCCATACCGGGCATGGAAAGCGTTCAGATAGCGGTCGAGGTTTTCGAACTGATTCCGGCCGCTGTAGTACAACCACACATCGTTAATGGGCCAAAGGTGTTCTTCCGGCAGCATTTTTTTAAGGCTTGAAAGCGGCGGCAATTGCGGCCCGGGGCCTACTTCGGTATTGAAGCCGAAAGCCCCTCCGTAACGCTTGTCGATATACCAGTAAACCGGTGGCACCCAGTCGTAAGGACCTTCCATTTTAACTCCGGTGGGACCGCTAATTTCACTTTGGCGTGGGTCATCGTCGCCCATGAGCATGGTGCCGCCGCAGTAACTCAAAATGGGGCGTGTGGTATCGGCCAGGGCCATGCGTTCATTAAGCATAACTTCGAGGCTTGGGCGTGGCAGTTTATCGCTGCCGTAAGTCCAAATGGCTACACTGGGATGACGGCGGTGCCATAATACCTGGTCGCGGTAGTTATTTGCATGCAGTGTTTTAGCTTCTTCGCCGCGAATCGAAACGTATTCGTCGTGCGGAATTCCGATGTAAATGTCCCATTCCCAATGAGCTGTCCAGCCAAGCATCAGGAGCAGCCCCAGTTCATCGGCCATGTTCATAATGGTGCGGTTGCGACCCCAGAAGCTTTCAAGCCTTAACGAGTTCAGGTTCATGTGTTTGGCATATTGCATTTGGGCTATCACTTTTTCATCGGTATCGCCCAACAGTATATCATCCACCCATCCGGCACTTTTTATGAGAACTTTTTTCCCGTTCACCATAAAACCGCGGTATCGCGAGTCGTTCCAGAAATCCTCAATTTCGCGTATGCCAAAGCGGAATTTTTCTTTGTCGCTGGTTTTATTTTCAATGGCAACTTCCAATGAGAGGTCGTAAAGGGCTTGTTCTCCCATATTATTGGGCCACCACAGGCGTGGGTTTTTCATGTTGAGTTCTTGATAATCGGCTGGGCGGAAAAATACCTCGCGTACCTCATTGGGCAATAGTTCAACTTCTTTTTCGAGTTTTATATTGTCGAAACTGGCTTGCAAAGTAGCTTTTTGTTTTTGGCCGGTATGGTTTGTGAGCATGGTCGAGATAGTCAGCTCAGCAGCATCAAGGGTTTCTTTGTTCACCTTCGACACCACATTTGAATGGCGCATGGAAACCGGGCCGGTGCGGCTGAGTATCACATCGCGCCAAATGCCCATGGAGCGGTCGGCTGGCGTAGGGTTCCAGTCAACAAAGCCCATGCTGACATCGGTACCGAAAACGGGAGGAATTATTTCAACTGCCAATACGTTTTCTCCCTTGACCACCTGGTTGCTGATGTCGAAATTCCATACCCCGTATGAGCCCTGGATTACATCATCGCCGGCAATTTTTTTTCCGTTAATCCACACGTTGGCTTTGAAGTTAATGCCCTCGAAAGTAATTTGGAAATGTTCCCAACCGGTAAGTTTATCAACTTCAAAAACAGTTCGGTACCACCATGGCACCTGAAAAGGTTTTTTATCCATTTTTTCAAGTACCCCCAAATCAAAAAGGTTGGGCAAAAGACCATTTTGCCTGAAGCCATGGAGAACGGTAGAGGGCACTTCGATGGGCATACCAAAAGCCCGGTCAAAACTTTGGGTCGAAACCGATTCTCCGCCAACGCTTACGCTATCCGACGAAAACAACTGCCAGCCCTTATCGAGCTTCGTTTCAAATTTTTCATCCAGGTTTGCATCAGAGCACGATACTGCCAAAAAGAAAACAGGTACTATTGCTTTCATAAATAAATTTTTATAAGTCATAATCAAATATTTTAAAGTGATTTTATATCAATTTTTGATTTTCAATTCATGCCATCCTACCGTTTGTTTCCCAAGGTTAATGGCTATTTTTTTTATGTTGCCCCTATTTTTTTCAGATATTCGCATTTTACAAATATCGTTACTGCAAAAATATTTCTATACGTATTATGCGTAATAATTACTTCAATATGCGCAAGCATTGCCTTTTAGTTGCATTTTAATTCCATCATAAAAATAGTATATATTTTAGGAGAGCAATATTTTTGGTTTCAAAAAGGCAGGTTTCATTGCATTACCGTTGGGCGGACGTACCAAAACCGGGCGACCATTGCCCTGGCCAACGGAAAACCAATTATCCGAGACCAAAAACGGAGGATGCGCACTAATATAGTAAATTGATTTTCAACAAGTTAATTAGTTATTTCCTCAAAATAAGTTTGAGCCCATTCAATCATCATTCCAACCGCGGGCATCAGTTCCTTCCCTGTTTTTGTAAGGGAATACTCCACTCGTGGAGGAATTTCGTTGTACATTTTTCGGTGGATTAGCTTGTCTTCAGCCAATCGTTTTAAAGTGCCATATGCAAAAGTAAGCCCCAAAATATTTGAACACTACAGAGACAATTTTTAACAAAATTACTTTCTTAAAATTTTTTCCATAGCCTTGCCTTTGGCCAACTCGTCAACCAGTTTAAATAGCGCACCTGTTGAATGTTTTAGTCTTCAATTTATTTTGAAACGTTTCCGCCCGTCAATTCGCCGCTCTCATCCAGTTTTTCCAAAACGGTTTCTCTGTAACTTGGACCAATGGAAAACGATTTCTTTCCGATAAAAACACTCACCGGACTAAAACTGGTGATGTGTTTCAGTGAAACAATAAACGACCGGTGGATTCGAATAAAATCCTTCTCCGGCAACAGTTTTTCCACGGCCGAAATGGTAATCCGGCTGGTAATTTCACGGTCGCTGGTATAAATGGTGAGGTTGTCGCCCATACTTTCGGCGAAAACAATCTCATTGAGCGGAATTTTGTGAATGATGTTTTTTTCCCGCAGATACAAACACTCATCGTTTGTTCCCTGTTTTTGCAGTGTAATTTCACTGGTGGTGCTGCTGGTTGTCCCATTAATGTGCAACATAAAGAATTTTTCCACTGCCTGCATAAACCGCGCGAATGAAATGGGTTTCAGCAGATAATCAATCACGTTTAAATCGAAACCTTCCAGTGCGTATTCGCGGTATGCCGTAGTGAAAATAACTGCAGGCGGATTTTTTAACGCTTTAATCAGCTCCGTTCCTTTCATTTCGGGCATGTGGATATCCAGAAACATCAGGTCAACACGGTGTTTATTCAAAAAATCGAATGCTTCCACGGCATCTCCGGAGGTTCCAACTATTTCAATGGAATGGAGTTTGCCGAGGTGCGATTTCAACACCTCGATGGCTAACGGTTCGTCATCCACAATCAAACATTTTGCTTTTGGTTCCATGCGGATTATTTTTTCCAGAATATTTTAAATTCCACTTTGAATAACGTGTCGCCCGGATAAATCAGCAGTTCATGTCTTCCCGGATATATCAGTTCCAGCCTGCGCTTCACATTTTTCAGGCCGATTCCCTCTCGTTCCGTCTCATCCAAATTCTTAACAAAAGGAACCGAATTCATTACTTCCAGTGCAAGAAAATCAGGTCCAATATTTAATTTGATATGAATGCTCGGTTTTGAACGGTCTTTACTGGCGCCGTGCTTAAAACTGTTTTCGATAAAAGGCAGCAGAATAAGCGGGGCTATCTCATGTCCGGAAGCATCACCGTTTATTTCATATTTAAGTTCCAGCCGTTCATTGTAGCGCATTTTTTCCAGCTCGATGTAACCCTCCAGAATTTCCAGTTCCTTTTTCAGCGGAACAAAGGCATCGTTGCTTTTGTAAATCATGTAATCCAGCAAATCGGAAAGTTTGAGCACGATGTCAGGGGTTTTTTCCGATTTAATTAAAGTAAGTGCGTACAAATTATTAAGCGTGTTAAAAAGAAAATGCGGATGTACCTGTGCTTTCAGAAAACTCAGTTCGGCAGCCAGCTTTTCTTCAGCCAGCTTTTTATTTTTTTGCTGGTCGAGGTACCATTTTTTAAAAATAACCACCGCCGCAGCAAAAACAGGTATCAGGTAATTCGAAAATAAGGTGCTTATAATTTTAGGCAGGTTAAAAAGCGAAATCTCTGTTATATCGCCCCTGTGGGTTATTCCATATAAATACCTTAAAGAAAACCATACAATAAATCCGAAAAAAAAGGCATGCACAACCACCAGCATGGCAAATAAAACAAACCGCTTTTTCTTTAAGGCCAGAGGTAAAATCAAATAAGTTAACAGGTAAGTACCTATCATGCGCGGAGGCAGCAAAACCAAATTGCGGTACAACTCTTCGGAATAATTGCCAAAGCGACCGCCAAAAGTGATCACATAGATAAAATACACCACCACCCAAAATAAAAGGTGCCACCAAAAACGATATCGAAAAAATACCGGAAGTTGATTTTCTGTCATTCTAATCTCAAAATTTTTTCAAACTTAATCCAAAACTGCAAAACAACCAAACAGTTGCGACGAACATCATTTCAAACAAGACGTTTGGCAGTTTAAATGCCCCGTTTAAAAAATAAAGAAATTTTTAATCCAAAATATTTCAAAAACAAAACAATTCTAAAAACTCATTACCAGACACTTAATTCATTTTTACCTTGAACGGGGTTCCTGTATCAACAGAAACAAAAAGTCCTGTTTTTTTCAATTTCTGCTAAACATCCCTTTTTATCCTGTCTTCATCGCAAAAATTTGCAACAGGCTTTGCGCTGCACTATGTTTGTTTCAGTTTTAAAAACGAAAACATTAAAATAAGTTTAACAATTAAAAATTAAAGATCATGAAAAATTTGAAATCCATTTTAACAGGTTTGGCTCTGGTACTGTTAACCGGTACAGTTTGGGCAACAGGCAACATGAAAGTAAATATTGTTCCGGCAGAAAACGAAACAGCCGTAGTACAAATTTTAAATGTAGCCGAAAGCAATTATGAAATTGAATTAAAAAACGAAACAGGCGACCTGGTTTTTTACAAAAAAACGGATGCTCCATCAGCAAATTATGCAAGGCATTACGATTTCTCGATGCTGGAAGACGGAAATTACATTTTGACAGTGAAAGGGGACAATGAAAAAATGGAAAATTCCCTGAAAATAGTTAAAGGTACAGTTGAAGTTTTAAACCAACGAAAAGAAGTAGCACCATTCTTCACTGTAAGGGATAACCGCCTCGAAGTCTCGTATTTGAATTTTGAACTCGAAAATTTAAAAGTTATGGTTTACGACAACAACACCCTGTTGTTTGAAAAAAACCTTGAACCCGAATTTGCTGTCAATTACGGCCTCGATTTATCGAACCTGAAAAGCGGAAAATACGATGCAGTACTTACCTCTGGAAACAACTTTTTTGAATACCATATAAACAAAAAATAATGGTTTGGAAGTGCCATTAAAAATTACTTCCATAGATTAAAATTTGATGAACCATTCCTTGTTGAGGGGATGGTTCTTTTTTTTGAAAAAATTTAAACCCTGAGTTTTCCGCGAAATCCACGTGTAGCTTAGTATGATTTACTTCTGATACACCTTCACATAATCAATAATCATGGATACCGGTAAATCATCCGGGTAAACTTTTACAACCCACGAGCCGGCCAGTTGCTGGCTCAGGATAAAATAGAAGGGCTGGTCGAACGGCCATTGCTTCATTTCATCATCCAGGCCTTCAACCCGCGGATAGCGGAACGTTTCCACACCGTTCACCGTCCAGATTAACACATCGGGGTGCCATTCCAGACCGTAAATATTCCATTGGGTTACATCGGCCTGCACGTTGCCAATTCCCCGTGACGGGTTGGAGGTGTTTTTCAGCACGTTGGTATAGCGGGTGTGTAACGTGTGGTGAATCACACTGTCGTAATTAAGGTGTTCCATAATGTCGATTTCGCCGCTGTGGGGCCACCCACCGTAAACCCCTTCTTCGGGCATCATCCAGAGTGCGGGCCAGGCGCCTTGTGCACACTCCTTTTTGGCGCGGATTTCAACTCTGCCGTATGTGAAAGAAAACTTCCCCTTCGATTCCATGCCACTGGTTAAAAACGGCCGGTCATCGTTCAACATGGACTTATCGCTGGGTCTTGCAAACCGCTCAGAGTCCTATTTATTAGCGTCTGGCGATTATTGATTTTATATATGATTCTGGTGTCAAAACACCAATCTCACTTTTATTAAAATCCTTTAAATTTCGAGTCAGAATTACATCTATTTCTCCCTTTTTCATTGCTGCAAAATTCTGTAAACCATCCTCAAAATCTTTAAAGCCTGAATTTAGTGCGTTAGCGACAACCTCTTTATCCATCAACAAGACATCAGTAATCATGAGTAATTGTTTAAGATTTTCAATCACTTTATCATGTTTAGCTGTTTCTCTAAGTAGATAATAAACGTTGCTATATATTACTGGCGTCACATATCCTTTGATCTGATTGCTTTCACACAAACCCATCACTTGTGATGCGTATTCAGCAAACGGTGGTCTGTCAAAGAAGAAATCTAAGATTACATCGGTATCAATTAATACTTTATCCACTTATAAATATTTTTCTGATAATCTTTTCGACAACTCCTTTTTATAATCTAAATCTTTAGGTGCTTTAAATGCTCCTCTCAAAGAAGATACGATAGGGGTAGAATCAATCACTTTAGTGTTATTTTCATTAATCATCACTTTTAGATAATTTTCGATTAAATCAGAAAGACTTCTCCCTTTCCCTTTTGCATATCTCTTTGCTTCATCAATCAATGATTGTTCGATAGTCAATGTTAATTTAGTATTCATAACACGTTGTTTTAATTATCAATCTACACGTGTAAAATTAAAACAATTAATCAATACGTGCAAATATTTTTCAGATTACACGTATTTTTTTCGCTTGCCGCTAACGGTGGAGGTTGTGGCGAGTAGAGGTGAGCAAGCAACGATTTCGTCCCCGACGGAAACGACCGAGCGGGCAAAAAAGTTAAGAGTTCCCAGAATCAACCCACATTAGCTACATTTCGTATTATCTATAAAACTGCAAAAACTTCCCTTTTTTCGGGTTCAGAAAAATAGTAATATGTGCCTTTAAAAAATAAAACCTCCTCCATCCTCTCCCCACTTAAATCCCGCCAAAGTTATTAATTGCCCAACGGAATAGGCAATGATAATGGATAAAAAAAATGAATTGGTAAAAAAATGAATTATTAGAAAATTAGAAAAACGATTTATCTACAAATATTAATTATAGTATATTTAACCCATTAACAGTTTATAATTAGGAATGGCAAAAACCAAAAATGATCTTTCAGGTTGGGTTGATAATTATACTTCCGACCTTTATTCGTGGGCATTACATAAGGTTTCGAATGCCGAACTGGCCGCCGATTTGGTGCAGGATACGTTTTTGGCGGCGGCGGAAAAAATGGATGGATTTAAAGGAGACAGTACTCCAAAAACCTGGCTTTTCAGTATTTTAAATCATAAGATTATTGATTATTACCGGAAAAAAGTAAATCAGCAAATTCCGCATGAAAATGAATCGTTATCCAGGTTTTTTGAGCCCGAAGGCGACTGGCAGGAAAGCAGAAAACCTAAAAACTGGTACGATGATGAAGAAGAACACCTTCTCGATAATCATGAATTTCAAGCTGTTTTGAAAAAATGCCTCGATGCATTGCCGGAAAAATGGAACCTGTGCGTAAAGCTAAAATACCTTAGTGAAAAAAATGGGGAGGAGATTTGTCAGGAGCTTGAAATATCAACGTCCAATTACTGGCAAATCATTCACAGGGCTAAGTTGCAGTTGAGAGAATGTGTGGATGAAAACTGGTTTAATAATTAATTAAAAAAATGAAAAAGTTAATGCAAATACTCTTTCTGTCGTGTTTAAAAGCGACAGAACTCATAGAAAAGAAACTACATTTTAAACTTTCCTATACTGAGAAATTACAGTTAAAAGTGCATAAAATGATGTGTGACGCATGCCGCATGTATGAAAAACAAAGCGGTTTGCTGGAAAAAGGAATTGAACAGCAGCAAAAAGAAGAGTTGGAAGAAATAGATATTGAAAAACTGAAAAAAGAAATTCACCTCCATTTGCACCATCATTAAAAATTGAAAAATAATGATTAAGAAATACCGGATTAAAAAGAGGTCGCTGTTACTGGCTTTGAAAATTGCGGCCTTTGTTGGGGTAATTCTCAATATCATCAATAATCCGGAAATATTTTCCTTCAATGCTGCGGTTGAAATAAATTATTCCCGGGTAATTCTCACCTTTTTTGTTCCATTTTGTGTTTCCCTGTATTCGTCAGTTTTGGCTGACAATAAAAAGTGCTCCGAAAACATAATAAAACCCACGCAAAACCGCTAAGACGTAAAGAATAACAGGCCAAAAATCATTTGCGACTTTGCGCCACTGCGTGAAATAAAATATCATGAGCAGAATAAAAGTAATAGAACCCGAAGAAGCAACCGGCAGGTTAAAAAATATTTACAACGATATTGTTAAAAAACGAGGAAAACTGGCCGACGTGCATAAAATCCAAAGCCTCCGCCCCGAGAGCATTGTCCATCACATGGATTTGTACCTTGAAATCATGTTTTCAAAATCTGAACTTTCGCGTGCCGAACGTGAAATGATGGCAGTAGTGGTTTCGGTTGCCAATGGCTGTCAATATTGCCAGATACATCATGCACAGGCTTTAAATCATTATTGGAAAAGCGATGAACGGATTAGTAAATTGCGAATCGACTTTGAAAACGCTGGCCTGTCCGCCCGCGAACTGGTTTTGTGCAGTTTTGCCAATTTGCTTACTGTTCGTCCTGAAGCGTATGCAGATGAAAAGCACCTAAACCCCATGAAAAAAATTGGCCTCACCGACAATGGTATTCTCGATGCAACACTGGTGGTTTCATACTTCAATTTTGTAAACCGTATTGCATTGGCGCTTGGGCTTGAAGCCACAGAGGAGGAAATGAAAGGCTATAATTATTGATAAATTATCTTCTTTCAACTTCAAATTTTAATTTTTCATTCGGCCTTTTATACTAAAAACGGGATAAATTTATACATTTATGTAAGTTGGCAATAAGCAATTGGTCCCGAGTAATCGGAAGCAAGTCATTTTGCCAACTGCACTTTTGCTCCGGAATGCTCGGTACCAACTAAATTTAATTGGCATATTTTATCTCGTGCGAAGTATAACCAATTTTTTGAGTTTTCGATTTCTTCTCCAAAATTCTTTTTTTTAACCGCCTTATTCTGTCAGGTTTCTAATATTCAACGACAGTACTGTTAAACAAAACAAATTCATTTTTAAAAATAAAATCATTATGAAAATAGGATTTATCGGCCTTGGAAAAATGGGCTTTAACATGGTGCAACGATTGCTCCATTACGGACATGAAACAGTGGTTTGGAACATTGACCCAAAACGCAAAAAACTGGAAGATTATGTTGAAGACAGTGGCGAAGGCCGTTGGACCATACAAGCGGCAATCGACCTCGATGTGCCCGTACCGGTAATCACTGCTTCGCTGTTTAGCAGGTTTCAGTCGCGGCAAACCGAATCCTTCGCCATGAAAGTGCTGGCGGCTTTGCGAAACCAGTTTGGCGGACATGCAGTAAAATCAAAAAACCAATAAAACGATACTACAATGGATAAAAAATACAGTTTTACTTACGTCATTTTTGGCGCTTCGGGCGACCTGACAAAACGGAAACTCATTCCTGCCCTGTACTCACTTTATGTGAACCAGCAGATTCCTGACAATTTTAATGTTCTGGGTGTTTCGCGCACCCCTTACTCCGACAACCAGTATCGGGAAAAAATGAAAGAAGCGTTGATTGAATTCAACGAAATTAACGATAACCGTAAAATCGATGCTTTTATTGAAAAGCTCTTTTACCAACCGTTGAATTACGATAACCGGCAGGATTACTTCGACCTGAAAGAAAGGTTAAACCAACTTCAGCAGGAAAAGGAAATACCCGAAAATGTTGTTTTCTATCTTTCAACTCCGCCAAAATTGTATGGCGAAGTTCCGGTTCATTTGGCAAAAGTGGGTTTAAACCTGGAAGATAACGATTGGAAAAGGCTCATTATTGAAAAACCGTTTGGTTACGACCTCGAATCGGCATTGAAGCTAAAAGATATTTTACTGAAAAACTGGAATGAAAGCCAATTGTATCGTATCGACCATTATTTGGGAAAAGAAACCGTGCAGAATTTGTTGGTTACCCGTTTTTCGAATGGAATTTTTGAACCGCTATGGAACAGCAAATACATTCATCATGTTGAAGTAACATCTTCTGAAAGCCTGGGAGTTGAAGGGCGCGGCGGGTATTACGACAGCTCGGGCGCACTGCGCGACATGATTCAAAACCATTTGTTACAGGTAGTTGCCTTTACTGCTATGGAACCACCGGCAACACTTGAACCACAAGCCATACGGAACGAAATTCTGAAAGTATTTCAATCCTTGCGGCCCATAAAACCCGAAGAGGTAAAAAATGTGGCCATGCGCGGACAATACATCGCATCGACCATTAAAAACCAAAAAGTTGCAGGTTACCGCGAAGAACCGGGAGTTGACCCGAATTCAACTACCGAAACTTATGCTGCCCTTAAATTTTATATCGACAACTGGCGCTGGGGTGGCATCCCGTTTTATATCCGTACCGGAAAACGTTTGCCCACGCGTGTTACCGAGGTAGTTATCCACTTTAAGTCAACCCCGCATTTTTTATTCTCGAAACAGTCAGACTGTAGCGCTTGTAACCAGTTGGTTTTGCGCATACAGCCCGATGAAGGCATATTGCTTAAATTTGGAATGAAAGTACCGGGAACTGGTTTCGAAGTACAAAATGTGAACATGGATTTTCATTATTCCGAACTGGCACACCAGCGAATTCCATCGGCTTACGAAAGGCTGATATACGATTCCATAAAGGGCGACTCAACGCTGTTTGCCCGAACCGAAGAGGTAATTGAAGCATGGAAATTTGTAATGCCCGTGCTTGATGCCTGGAAAAACGACAGCTCCATTCCGGTTTTTGGTTATCCTTCCGGTACCTGGGGCCCCGAACATGCCGACGATTTAATTGAAGAAAAGGCAATGACCTGGCGTTACCCGTGTAAAAACCTGTCCGACGACGGAGTGTATTGCGAATTATAAACCATAAAAACATTAAAAATGAACACAAACAATAAAAAATTAAACGAACAGGGCGTGAGCCTTTGGTTAGACAACATCACCCGCGAAATATTAAACGACGGGACATTGAAAAAGTACATCAACGAATTATCGGTAACCGGGTTGACTTCAAACCCTACTATTTTCGATAATGCCATTTCAAAATCATCAGGCTACGATGGGGCAATCCGGAAACTGGGAAATTTGCTCTCCGACGAAGAGCTGTTTTTTGAACTTGCAGTGGAAGATATCCAGCGTGCTGCCGATTTGTTCAAACCGGTTTACGACCGCACAAACGGTGTTGACGGGTTTGTTTCCATCGAAGTTTCGCCCACATTGGCTTACGATACCCAAAGTACCATTGATGCAGCAAAAGCCATTTATAAAAAAGTAAACCGGCCCAACGCGTTCATCAAAATTCCGGGAACGCCCGAAGGATTGCCGGCAATAGAACAGGCCATTGCCGAAGGTATCCCGGTAAATGTTACCCTGCTTTTTTCGGCAGAACAATATCTCGCTGCTGCCGAAGCATGGTTGAAAGGCGTTGAAACACGGGCAGAAAAAGGACTAAACCCCGATGTAAGGTCGGTGGCTTCGGTTTTCGTAAGCCGATGGGACAAAGCGGTTTCCGAACAGGTTTCTGATAAATTGAAGAATAAACTCGGGCTGGCCACTTCTCAAAAAACGTATGAAGCGTATTTGCAATTTTTGCAGTCGAACAGGGTGCAAAGAGTGATGAACCTGGGCGTTTCGCCACAACGTTTGTTGTGGGCAAGCACCGGAGCGAAAGACCCCTCAGTATCAGATGTAATTTATATCGAAAACCTGATATCGCCTTTCACGGTAAATACCATGCCCGAAAATACCCTGCTGGCTTTTGCCGACCATGGAAAAGCAACACAGGCAATGCCTTTTTCATGCACCGATACTGAAGCACTTTTAAACGATTTCAAAAACGAAGGTATCGACATTCGTCAGCTTGCCCAACAATTGCAAAACGAGGGGGCTGAATCGTTTGTTGGTTCATGGAATCATTTGTTAAAAAGCATTGCTGAAAAAAGACAAAACATATAATTCGAAACAAAATGGGAAAAGGATTAACAAGTAGCAAAACGTGGCAAAAACTGCTGAACCATCATGAACACATTGGCAGTAAAACCATTAAAATGTTGTTTTCTGCCGACAACGAACGTGCTCAAAAATTTAAAACAGAGGCAGAGGGCATTTATTTCGATTATTCGAAACACCGCATTACCGATGAAACACTTGGCCTGCTAATAGAGCTGGCAAACGAGCGCGGGCTGCCCAAAAAAATAGAAGGCATGTTCTCGGGCGAAAGAATAAACACTACCGAGAACCGTGCTGTGCTGCACACGGCCTTGCGCGCCCCTGAGTCAAAACAAATTTTATTCGACGGTAAAAATATTGTACCCGAGGTCCACCAGGTTTTGGATAAAATGGCTGAATTTTCAGAAAAAATCAGGCGGGGCGAATGGCTGGGATATACTGGAAAACCAATAAAAAATATTGTGAATATTGGTATAGGCGGCTCCGACCTGGGGCCGGTAATGGCCTACGAAGCATTAAAATTTTATGCACATCCCGACCTTGTTTTTCGTTTCGTGTCAAACATCGATGCCAACGATTTTTCTGAAGCTGTAAAAGATTTATCGGCTGACGAAACCCTGTTTATAGTTTCGTCAAAAACATTTACAACGCTCGAAACCATGACCAATGCCCGTACGGCAAGAGATTGGAGTTTGAAACAGTTGAAAGATGTGGCTTCAATTGCCAGTCATTTTGTGGCCGTTTCAACCAACGAAAAAGAAGTGGCCAAATTTGGTATCGACACACAAAATATGTTCGGTTTTTGGGACTGGGTTGGCGGACGATATTCAATGGATGCAGCCATAGGCCTTTCAACAATGATTGCCGTTGGCCCCAAAAATTTCAGGAAAATGCTTGCGGGCTTTCACCTTATGGATGAACATTTCCGAACCGCTCCATTGAATGAAAACATTCCGGTTATTATGGGTTTGCTAACCGTTTGGTACGTTAATTTTTTTGGGGCACAAACACAGGCTGTGCTTCCCTACGACAATTACCTGAAGCGTTTGCCCGCTTACCTTCAACAGCTCACCATGGAAAGCAACGGGAAATATGTTACCATTGATGGTGAAAAGGCAAATTACAGCACCAGCCCGGTTTACTGGGGCGAACCCGGCACAAACGGACAACATTCGTTTTACCAGCTTATCCATCAGGGCACCCATCTAATTCCCTGCGATTTTATCGGGTTCAAGCAATCTTTAAATTCATTGCCGCTTCATCACAATTTTCTAATTGCTAATATGATTGCACAGGGCGAAGCACTCGCTTTTGGGAAAACTGCCGACGAAGTCAGGGCCGAAGGAATTGCCGAAGAACTCGTTCCTCATAAGGTGTTTGAAGGAAACCGTCCATCATCAACATTTTTTATGGATAAATTAAGTCCTGAAAACCTTGGGAAAATAATTGCTATGTACGAACACAGCGTTTTTGTGCAAGGCGTTATTTGGGGTATCAACTCTTTCGACCAAATGGGGGTTGAACTGGGCAAAGTGCTGGCACAAAAAGTAATTACTGAAATAGAAGCAGTCGGAAAAAATCTAAAACACGATAGTTCCACCAATGCCCTTATTGATTACTATCTAAATTATGCAAAATAATCATAAATCAGATACCCTTTCAACTGAATGGCTGATAACCAATGGCATCGGCGGTTATGCTTCGTCCACAATTTCGGGCGCCAACACACGCCGCTACCACGGTTTGCTGGTTGCTGCGCTAAATCCGCCGGTTGAACGCAAAGTTATGGTTTCTAAAATTGAAGAAGCCCTTGTTACCGATGACGGGAATTTTGAACTCAGCTCGAATTTTTATCCCGGGGTTATTTATCCAGAAGGTTATAAAACCATCGAAAAATTTGAACGGTACCCGCTTCCCAAAACGGTATTTTATAAAATGGGGCATCGCATCTCGAAAACTGTTTTTATGGTTCGCGGGTCGAATACCACGGTGGTGGAATATGAAAATGCGGGAACAGAAAATACAAAACTGCAACTCAATCCCATGTTCCTTTACCGCGATTATCACAGCTTGTATAAAAAGGATGACAGCTTTTGCCATTATTACGATATAGAAAATAGTTCACTTCAGATTTTTGCCTGTGACCATTCAGAGCCTCTTTACTTTAAATACTCAGCAGGGAAATTTTACGAAAACTATTTTTGGCATGAAAACAATGAATACCCACGCGAGCAGGAACGCGGGCAGGATTTTCTCGAGGACACTTTTTCAATCGGACATATTGAAATCGATTTGTCGCCGGGCAAAAAAATATTCCTGATGTTTTCCACCGGCCCGGAACTATTAGGCGAAAACCCGGAAAAATTGAAGCAAAAAGAACTGAAGCGCTTAAAATCCTTGAAACCCGGAAACAACAAAAATCAATTCATGGACGATTTGACCCATGCAGCCGACCAGTTTATGGTTTGGCGCGAATCGACCCAAAGTTATTCCATCATAGCGGGATACCACTGGTTTACCGACTGGGGCCGCGATACCATGATTGCACTTCAGGGGCTTGGCATTTCGTTGGGAAAACAGGAAATCAGCAAGTCAATCCTTAAAACTTTTCTGATGAGTATTGACCAGGGCATGTTGCCCAACCGTTTTTCGGATAACGAGAAAGATTCGCCCGAATACAATACCATCGATGCCACACTCTGGCTGTTCGAAACGCTGTACAAGTATTACGTGAAGTTTGGCGATACGGATTTTGTAAAAGAAAATCTTCATCATCTCGAAGAAATTATTAAATGGCATTTCAAAGGAACGCGGTATAATATTCACCTTACCAAACAAGGTTTTTTATCGGGTGGCGAAGGAATTTCGCAACTTACCTGGATGGATGCCCGGATTGGTGATTTTGTGGTAACACCGCGACAGGGAATGCCCGTTGAAATTCAGGCGCTTTGGTATAATGCGCTTCAGGTTTACCTCTTTTTTGCCAATGAATTACTGGGAAAATCCAGCCCTTTTCAAACCAAAATTCAGAAAACTGCAGAAAAGCTGAAGAAAAATTTTAAAACGTATTTTTTGAATGAAAGTGGGTATTTGAACGATGTGGTTCAGGAAGATAAACTGGAAGACAATGCGATTCGCCCCAACCAGGTTTATGCGCTCAGTCTTTCTTTCCCGATTTTGGATAAGGAGACCGGAAAAAGCATCATAGATACCGTTGATAAACATCTTTTTACGCCTTACGGATTGCGGACACTTTCGCCTGAACACCCCAATTTCAGGGCTGTTTACGAGGGCAATCCCTGGGAGCGCGACACCGCTTACCATCAGGGAACGGTTTGGCCTTTTTTGCTGTCCGATTATTTTCAGGCGTTGAAATACGTTGAAACACCTGAAAACCTAATTTCCGAAAAACTGAAAGCTGCCATTGAAGCGCTGCAAAAGCATTTTTACGAAAAGGGCTGTATCCACGGGATTGCAGAAATATTCGACGGGAAAAATCCTCATCATGGAAAAGGCACAGTCAACCAGGCCTGGTCGGTGAGCGCGTTAATTCAATTGTTGTCACATTCCAATCAGCTTTAAAAATACAGACTAATGCAACTTCTAATCACATTACGAAAAAACTTGCGAACTTATTTAATTGAAGCCTGGGCATTGGGAATGTTCATGGTCTCGGCCAGCTTGTTTGTTATCCTGATTGAACACCCGGCGCTACCTGTAAGAAACCTGGTTGAACCAGCCGTTTTAAGACGGCTGATGGTTGGCCTTGCAATGGGTATAACCGCTGTTCTCCTTATTTATTCAAAATGGGGAAAACGTTCGGGCGCCCACATGAACCCCGGGGTAACACTTACTTTTTTTATGCTGCACCGCATTTCTTTCGCTGATGCTTTTTGGTACATTCTTTTTCAGTTTGCGGGAGGCTATTTGGGGGTGGCCATTTTCAAATGGTTCTTTTATAGCTATATCTCAAATCCGGTGGTTAATTATGTTGTAACTATCCCCGGTGCACAAGGCAATTGGCTGGCGTTCGGTACCGAGTTTTTTCTTTCTTTAATCATCATTGCAACGGTACTTTTCAGTAGTAATTCAAAAAAAATTGCACCATTTACGGGTTATCTGGTAGGTGTTTTCCTTACGCTGGCCATCACTTTTACTGCTCCTTTTTCAGGAATGAGCATCAATCCGGCACGCACATTTGCATCATCGTTAAATGCAAACGAATGGCAAGGCTGGTGGATATATTTTCTTGCCCCGGTTTTGGCCATGCTTTTGGGAGGATACATTTACAGGTTTTTCTACCGAAAAAGGAATAATGGCAATTGCACCACTATGCGAATGCACCTGTCCGGCTATCAATATGACTGTGCAACCTACGAAGTGCTTGGCCCGGCAGAACTGCTCCGGGAAAACAAATTACAAAATCAGAAAGGAATTTGACAAAATCTTTCAGCTTTTATATAACCGAATGTCAGGATTATTATTTTTCCCGACTCATTCAATAAAATCAGAAATTCAATTCAATTTAGAAATATGCAACAATACGACATTGTTATTATTGGCACAGGCGCCGGCGGTGGAACACTGGCCCGCAAATTGGCCCCAACCGGAAAAAAAATACTTATCCTCGAACGGGGTGACTATATTCCCCGAGAAAAAGAAAACTGGGATACCGAAGAAGTTTTTCTGAAAGGACGTTATAAAGCCAAAGAAAACTGGACAGACAAGAACGGAAAATCATTTCATCCCGGAATCCACTACTGTGTAGGTGGCAATACAAAAGTTTACGGCGCGGCGCTTTTGCGTATGCGCGAACAGGATTTTAATGAAGTAAAACACCACGGCGGCATTTCACCGGCCTGGGTTTTAAAATACAACGATTTTGCACCTTATTACCTCGAAGCTGAAAAACTTTATTCAGTGCACGGTTTGCGTGGCAGCGACCCAACAGAACCTGCAGAAACAAGTGCTTATCCGCTTCCACCCCTGGAACACGAACCTCGTATTCAGGAACTTTATAACGACATTCAAAAATTGGGTTTGAAGCCTTTTCCGCTTCCAATAGGTTTCAGAAACGAAGAAAAACAAGGTGAATCGAAGGTTGTTTTAGACCGCTTCGATGGTTTTCCCGACCCTACTGAAAGCAAAGCAGATTCTCATGTTATGGGTATTAAGGAAGCCTTAAAATATGAAAATGTGACCTTGGAAACCAACAGTTATGTTTCCCGTTTGATGACCGATGGTTCAGGAAAAGAAATAAAAAGCGTGGAAGTAATCAGAAATGGAGAAACGGTTATTTATTCTGCCCATATTGTAATTGTTTCTGCCGGCGCCATCAATAGTGCTGCTTTACTGCTGCGTTCGGTCAGCGAGAATCACCCCAACGGCCTGGCAAATGGTTCGGATGTGGTTGGCCGTCATTACATGGCACACAACAACTCGGCGATGGTTGCGCTTTCAACCAAACCAAATCCTACAAAATTTGGTAAAACATTTGCCATCAACGACTATTATTTTGGAGCCAAAGATTTTGATTTTCCGATGGGGCATATTCAAATGCTTGGAAAGTCGGATGCTTTGATGTTCCGTGATGATGCGCCATCGTTTACCCCTGGCCTTACACTGGATTACATGGCCAAACATGCGCTTGATTTCTGGATGACATCGGAAGATTTACCACTGCCCGAAAACCGGGTTACATTGGATAAAACCGGGAATATCGTTTTAAGTTATTCCGAAAATAATCTGGAAGGCCACAAACGCCTTCAAAAGAAATTACGATGGATACTCGAACATTCCGGCTGCGAAACGCACTTGCTACCGAACAATATTTATCTGGGCAAAAAAATACCAATTGCCGGAACAGCGCACCAATGCGGAACCATTCGTTTTGGAAGTGACCCCAAAACTTCGGCGCTGAATATCAATTGCAGGGCGCATGAAGTGGAAAACCTTTATGTGGTGGATGGCAGCTTTTTCCCGTCGAGTTCGGCAGTAAATCCAGCGTTAACAATCATGGCCAATGCGCTAAGGGTTGGCGACAATCTTATAAATGAAGTATTGTAACCCCTATTTAAAACAACTATTTCATGAAGATTTTCATTAACTTTTTCTGGCTAATTCTGTTTTTTGCGGGCAGTACTTTTCAATTACATGCCCAAACAATTAAAGAAATTCAAGGCGTGTCAATCACTGTTTCTGATATGAATAAGGCCTTGAACTTTTATACTGAAGTGCTTCCTTTTGAAAAAGACACAACATTTACGCTGCAGGGAAAAAGTATCCAAAATCTTTACAATGTTCAGGATACAAGCCTTAAAGTTACAGTTGCCCGCTTGTATATAGGCGAAGAGCACATTGAATTGATAGAATTTCACTCTGAGAACAATGTGGGCCGTGAAATACCTGCCGACAGCCGAAGCAACGACCTTTGGTTTCAGCACATTGCCATTGTGGTAAGCGATATGCAAAAAGCCTGGCAAATTCTCGAGGAGAATGACGTAACCCACGTTTCCACTTCGCCTCAAACATTGCCAGATTACCTTCCTGCTGCTGCCGGAATTTCTGCATTCTATTTTCGCGACCCCGACGGACACAATCTTGAATTGATACATTTTCCGCAAGGGAAAGGAAATCCAAAGTGGCAAAATAGCGGAGACAAACTTTTTCTGGGAATCGACCACACAGCCATTGGAATTGAATCGACAAGGACTTCGCTACAATTTTATCAAGATGTATTGGGATTGAATGTGGCCGGAGAAAGTGTAAACTATGGAACAGAACAGGAACATTTAAACCAGGTTTTTGGAGCGCGCCTAAAAATAACCGGATTAACAGCGGCCAACGGAATTGGACTTGAATTTCTCGATTACATTGCGCCACCCGGAGGCCGACCTTATCCAGCCGATACAAAACCGAACGACCTTTGGTATTGGCACACTACACTTAAAGTGAAGGGAATTAATGGGCTTTTTCAAAAATTAAAAGAGCAGGGATATTCCATGTTGTCAGAAAATATTGTTGAACTTGGTTCTTCGGGTTTGGGTGGAAACTTTGGTTTTATAGCCCGCGATACTGATGGCCACGCACTTTTGTTCTTGGAATAATAAATTGCAACTTAAAATAAAAAATAATGAGACAAAATCCAAATCACCGGCTGGCAGGGCAAACCTGCATTGTAACCGGTGCAAATTCAGGAATAGGAAAAGAAGTAGCCCTCTCGATGGGGCGCGATTGTGCCAACGTGGTGGTGAATTACATCACTGACCCGGCTGCTGCCGAGGAAGTGGCGCACGAAATTGAAAGTAACGACGCTGTAGCAAAAGCCATTGCCGTTAAAGCCGATGTAAGCAAAGAAGACCAGGTGCAGGAAATGTTCCGCGTTGCCAAACAGCATTTTGGCACGGTTGACATATTGGTGAACAACGCCGGATTGCAGCGCGATGCCGCCTTTCAGGATATGACATTGGCCCAGTGGCAGTTTGTAATTGATGTAAACCTCACCGGGCAGTTTTTATGTTCACGCGAAGCCGTCAGGGAATTTTTGCAGCGCGGTAAACAAGATTATTCCTGTGCTGTTGGAAAAATTATTTGCATGAGTTCGGTACACGAAATTATTCCGTGGGCAGGTCATATCAACTATGCAGCTTCGAAAGGTGGTGTAATGCTGCTGATGAAATCGATGGCGCAGGAGTTGGGTCCAAAGGGAATCCGGGTGAATAGCATCGCTCCGGGCGCCATTCAAACGCCCATCAACCGCGATGCCTGGGAAACTCCCGAAGCGCTCGAAAAACTGAATAAACTCATCCCCTATAAACGAATCGGGCAAACCACTGATATTGGCGCGGTTGCCGTTTGGCTGGTTTCCGACGAAGCCGACTATATTCATGGAACTACCATTGTAGTGGACGGCGGTATGACGCTTTACCCGGGATTTACCGAAAACGGATAGGGAAAAGGAAATTATTTATGACCGATAACAATACTTAAGATTAACGGCTAAAGCCAGATTTCTGTTCTGATAATTTAACCCCCGGCTTAAGCCGGGGGCAATAAAAATCACACTTGGCAGAGGCTTTAGCCGTTAATAAAGTTTTTTACGTGACAATAATAAAAAAATAATAACATGAAAAATTCTGAACAAATTCGCCTTGATGAACATTATTCAGGCAAAAAAAACTGGCTCAAATGGGGTCCGTACCTCAGTGAACGCCAATGGGGAACCGTGCGCGAAGATTACAGCCCCGATGGCAGCGCCTGGGATTTTTTTCCTCACGACCACGCCCGCAGCCGTGTTTATCGCTGGGGCGAAGATGGCATTGCAGGAATAAGCGATGAATTTTCCAACCTCTGTTTTTCGGTGGCGTTGTGGAACGGGAAAGACCCCATCATCAAGGAACGTTTGTTTGGACTTACCGGCTCTGAGGGAAATCATGGCGAAGATGTGAAGGAATTGTACTATTACCTCGATTCTACGCCAACCCACTCGTATATGAAACACCTCTACAAATATCCGCAGGCGCATTTCCCTTACGAAGAGTTGGTTGCTGTTAACAAAAACCGCTCGAAACACGAAGGTGAATATGAAATCATGGATGCTGGACTTTTCGATGAGAACCGGTATTTCGATGTGTTTACCGAATATGCCAAGGCCGACAATGAAGATATTTTAATCAAAATAACCGTTCACAACCGCGCAAGCGAAGAAGCGAATGTTTCGGTTTTACCTACTCTTTGGTTCCGAAATTTATGGAGTTTCGGGCTGATGGACGAAAAACCACGTTTGGAATTGACTGGCGAAAACGATGCGAAATATGTAAAAGCCGTTCACCCAAAACTGGGCGAATATTATTTTTATTTTGATGAAAATCCGCGGACACTGTTCACAGAAAACGAAACCAATGCTGAACGGATATTTGGATTTCCAAACCCGCAACCTTTTGTAAAAGATGCCATTAACGATGCCGTTGTTAAACAAGACTTTAGTTTGTTTGAAGGCAAAACCACAGGTACGAAATTTTCGCCGGTTTACGAATTGAAAATTGCCGGGGGCGAAAACCATGAAATCAGGTTGCGCCTGTCAAAAGAGAAAATTCACGAACAAGCGCTGACCGAAAATTTTGAAATACTTTTCGCCGAAAAACAAAAGGAAGCTGATGTTTTTTATAATGAACTTTCGGTTGAAGACCCTGAAATGAAAAACATCCAGCGGCAGGCTTTTGCCGGAATGTTGTGGAGCAAACAATATTACAACATCGACATTCCACGCTGGATAAATGGCGACCCGGGGCAAACACCTCCTCCGCAAAGCCGGAAAAAAGGCAGAAACCACGAATGGCCTAGCCTGAACAACGAAGACATTATTTCGATGCCCGACAAATGGGAATATCCGTGGTACGCGGCCTGGGACCTGGCTTTCCATTGTGTGCCGCTTGCCATGGTTGACCCCGGTTTTGCAAAAAGCCAATTGATACTTTTCCTGCGCGAATGGTACATGCGCCCCAACGGTCAGTTACCGGCCTACGAATGGTCGTTCAGCGACGTAAATCCTCCTGTACATGCCTGGGCCTGTTTGCAGGTTTACCGCATCGAAAAGAAAAACACGGGGAAAGGCGATGTTGATTTCCTGAAAAAAGCTTTCCAGAAATTGCTCATCAATTTTACCTGGTGGGTGAACCGTAAAGACCACAACGACAACAATGTTTTTGAAGGTGGTTTCCTCGGGCTCGATAATATTGGCGTTTTCGACCGCAGTTCTTTTATTCCGGGCGGTGGCCATCTGGAACAGGCCGACGGCACAAGCTGGATGGCCATGTATTGCCTGAACATGCTCGACATGGCGCTCGAAATTGCACAAACCGACAACACCTACGAAGATGTGGCGACCAAGTTTTTTGAACACTTTGTCTATATCGCCGAATCGCTCAATCGAATGGGAGAAGACTGGACTGGAGCGTGGGACGAAGCCGAAGGTTTCTTTTATGACCTTCTGGCCAAGCCCGACGGAACGTACATTCCGCTGAAAGTGCGCTCGCTGGTAGGGCTTTCCACTTTTTTTGCCACGCTGGTTTTAGAGCGGGAGCGATTGGAAAAAGTGCCCGATTTTTTCCGCAGGCTCAAATGGTTTTATAATTACCGAAGAGAGAACAATTCATATCAGGTGATTGAAAATATGAATGAAGACAACAATATTTTGCTGTCGTTGACCCCTCGTGCCAGAATCGAAAAGTTGCTTGAAGCGCTGCTCGACCCGGCTGAATTTTTATCCCCACATGGTGTCCGTAGCGTTTCGAAGATTCATGAAAAACCATATTCAGTTAAAATTGATGGCGCCGAATATGGGTTGCAATACGAGCCGGGAGAAAGTACAAACTCGCTTTTTGGCGGCAACTCCAACTGGCGCGGCCCGGTTTGGATGCCCATGAATTACTTGTTAATCCAATCGTTGCTGGAGCTGTACAAATATTATGGCAATTCTGTAATCACCGCTTGTCCGGCGGGGTGCGACCGTTTGGTGAACCTCGACCAGGTTGCCAAAGATATTTCCATGGGGTTGATTTCTATTTTTCAGCCTGATGCCGATGGAAACCGGCCGGTTCACAATAACAATCCGCTTTACCGTAACGACCCGCACTTTAAAGATTTGGTGCTCTTTAACGAATATTTTCACGGTGATACCGGAGCCGGAATTGGAGCATCGCACCAAACCGGCTGGACTGGTTTAGTGGCTGAATTGATTGACAGCGTAAATGCAAAATATTAGAAAAATGGAGAAAAATGAGTTATCAAAAAATTGAAGACTACGGAATTATCGGCAACATGCGCACTACAGCGCTTGTCGGGGTAAATGGTTCCATCGACTGGATGTGCTTCCCGCATTTCGACTCGCCAAGTATTTTTGGCCGGATTCTCGATGAAAAAAAAGGCGGTCATTTTCAAATTGCACCGGTTGACGAAAATGTTACCCGGAAACAGTTTTACTGGCCCGAAACCAATGTATTGATTACCCGTTTTTTATGCAGCCATGGCGTTTGCGAAGTGATTGATTACATGCCGGTGGGCGACACAAAAATCGGGGACCACGAAAATCGCCTCGTCCGCTGGGTAAAAGCCGTAAGGGGAACCATGAAATTGAAAATAGAGTGCCAACCTGCTTTCAATTATGCACAGGATAAGCACAAAGTGGTACTAAACAGCCACGGCGCAGGGTTCTATTCCCAATCGCTGGCAATGGGGCTGGCAACTTCCGTACCCCTGGATACCGATGGTTCCGGGGTGTTTGCCGAGATCGAGCTAAAACAGGGCGATACCGCCAACTTTGTAGTGAAAGAGCTGGAAGACCCAAACGGGTGCGCTCATTGTTATCACAACGCAGTGGCCTACGAAGGCCTGGTGGACACCATCGGGTACTGGAACCGCTGGGTGAAAAAATGCACTTACAAAGGCAGGTGGCGCGAAACGGTTATCCGCTCGGCGCTTACCCTCAAATTACTCACCTTTGAACCTACCGGCGCTATTGTGGCCGCTCCTACCTGCAGCCTGCCCGAGGGAGTTGGCGGCGCACGGAACTGGGATTACCGCTACACCTGGATACGCGATGCCGCTTTTACATTGTATGATTTAATGCGCATCGGATTTACCGACGAAGCCGAAAAATTTATGCAATGGATTGACGAACGTTGCCACGAACTTCGCCCCGATGGTTCCATGCAAATTATGTATGGCATTGATGGAAGGCACGAACTGGAAGAAAAAACGATTCCCGGACTGGAAGGTTACAAACAATCATCGCCGGTGCGGATTGGCAATGGCGCTTACGATCAGTTGCAGCTCGATATTTACGGGGAATTGCTCGACTCAGTTTACCTGTTTAACAAATACGGAAGCCCCATTTCGTTCGATTTATGGAAACAATTACGAAAACTCATCAATTGGGTAGCCCGCAACTGGCAAAAGAAAGACGAAGGAATTTGGGAAGTGCGCGGCGGAAAGCAGCATTTTGTCTATTCCAAACTCATGTGCTGGGTGGCGCTCGACCGCGGAATCCGCCTGGCCGAAAAACGTTCATTTCCTTCCGATAAAATTTTCTGGATGGAGGAGCGCGACAAAATTTACGAAGAAATTATGGAAAAAGGCTGGAACGAAAAGTTGCAGACATTCGTTCAGTCGTATGGAAGCGAAACGCTCAACGCCGCCAACTTAATGATGCCGCTCACCTTTTTTGTTTCGCCCTCCGACAAACGCATTCTCAGCACACTGGATGCCACACTGAAAGACCCTGCCGAAGGCGGACTGGTGGCCGACAGCCTGGTTTACCGGTACAATGCAAACCATATCAACGACGGACTCGATGGCGAAGAAGGGACATTTAACATTTGTACGTTCTGGATGGTAGAAGCCCTCACGCGTGCCGGCCATGTTCAGCCCGAAAAACTGGAGCAGGCCCGTCTCATGTTCGAGCAAATGCTCACCTACGCCAACCACCTCGGTTTATACGCCGAAGAAACAGGCAGCAGAGGTGAAGCTTTGGGTAATTTTCCGCAGGCATTCACACACCTGTCATTAATCAGCGCCGCATTTAACCTGGATAAAGCATTAGATCTATAAAGCATGATAATGAACTTTCATGGTGACACCGGCGGTTAAATCGGCACATCGCATCAAACCGGATGGACAGGTCTATTGCCGGAGCTTATAGACCGATTTACAAAATACTAAAAAGGCAATGTTGATGAAAAAATAAAAAGAATTTTAAGACCCTTTAATCTAATAAAACATTACCTTTGTTTCCATTTTGACATAAATGTAAAAGGAAACGAAGTGGAAAATAATTTTATAAACCTTGGTATTTCAAAGATGCATTAGTCATAACCATCATATTAATAAAAAGATTTTACAGAGAAATAATTCTCCTTAAAAATTACAAAATGCAAGTAAAAATGGATGCTAAGGAATTGAGTATGTTATTCTGGTTATTTGTAATCCCAACCTCAGTTTTTTCTCAGTTTCCGGATAACTGGACAAAACTCCCCGGTGGAACTGAACAAACGTTAATTGATGTAGCCGCTTTCAGTTCCGATTCCCTGTTCACCATCGATGAAGACGAAAAAATTTCGGCCACCTTCGATGGTGGAAATACATGGAAAGAACGCAACCCTCAAACGGGTAAAGAAATTAAATTTAGTGCCTTGCGGGCAAACCCAAATCAACAATCCATTATTGCCGTTGGAGATGATAGCATTTATCGCAATACAAATATGGGCGAAAACTGGGAGCTTACCTATTTGGGTTCAGTGGATGCCGCTGGTACAGTCACCCCGGTTTCACTTTTTACAATAACAGATGATGGGACAAACTACGATGCGCACTTTGTTTATGCTGTTGGCGAAAAAGGAACAGTTCTTAAATCGGTTAACGATGGCGTAGATTGGGAGAAAAAAGAACTAAATATTGGCGCAAATACATGTCTATCAGTTGGTAACGGCGGCACTGAATTAACCAAAACGGATACCGATGATGACGAAGATGGATATGGCGATGCTAAATTTTTGACGAAACAAAATTTCCGTACAAGCGAAGCCCGGCTTGCAACTACCGCACGAGGAATTGAGAAATCGGATATCAGAAGGGGATTTTTTGTGGCTCTTTCTGGCGGAATTACAAATCCGACAGGCGATTACAAGTCGTATTCTCAAATTAATACCAATGCCGATGGTCAGGTTCTGTTTGGCGCTACTGAAGAAATTGCCGGAAAGATACACTTCAACCTTGATGCGGGATATCAGTTTGGCGCATTTGGAATGGGATTAAGCCTGGGGTCTTTAAAACATGAAATATCAGAGGTGAATCTTCAGAGTGACTTAGTGAACCTGGATTTTCCATTGCACACAAACGGCGGCGAGCTTGACGGCACTTATTATGGTATTGGACCAGAATACACCTTGGCCTTCGGAAAATTTTCGACCAAAGCCAGTACGCGCATTGGCTTAGTTGATTTTTCAACATCAACATTCACCGGAAGCTACAATGGTGATGATGTCGATGTCCCCGTCGAATTAATACATACAGAATTGGGCAGCGATAAAAAAACGTCACTTGCCTACTCTTCTGTGGGTTTACAGCTATCATATGCCATTTCCAGGAAAATCAGTGTGTTTGGAAAATCCGATTATGCATTTGCACTTGGCGATGGCTTGCAAGTCACCGATGCAGGAGTCATCCCCAGGGATATAGATAGGGATAAGAGGATTACCGCTTTTGATGTTCAGTATCTTGAAGAAGGAATCCCGTTTGAAAATATTCGAACCGTCAAGCCACGGATGGTAAATGTGGGGTTTGGACTTACCTACAATTTTAATGCGCCGAAAATTAAAGGCAGAACAGACAAAACACCTCCATTTGGAAAAGAAATTAAAGTTGCTAAAGATGTTGATGTAAACACCGACACCCAAAGAGCTGCAGATTTAAAAAAGTTAGCCGATGAGTTAGTCAACGCTTTCGCATTTGATGACGTCACCTGGAGTATGACCTTCAGTGACAAAACAGAAATGCCACCCAGAGACATAGATAAACCATTTTTAATGACAAAAGGAACAGATGTTGCAAAACCTTCACAAGTTGCTACAAACAATCCAAATACTGAAGATAATACGAAAAGAGCAACAGGAAATCTTGGAAACATGTATCCTCCCGGAAGTAATACTAAACCAAGCCGTTTTGGAAGTTTCGACGATATAGAATATTTTGCGTGGGAGTATATTGGAAAAGAGATTCCTAATGCCAACTATATTATTGAAATAACAAAAATTGCAGACAATGGCCAGGCGCAACAAATATTTATTGGCCAGATTGCCGCAAATACGCACAAAAATGCGCTGGCTGGCGAAGAAATAAGTAGTGTCGATAAAAAAGTGGCCAAATTTAAAGCCGGAAAAGCATTGGCTGACGTTGTTAAACGAACCGGTAACCCTGATGAAGGAGATGAAGACACTATGACTGATGACGGCTTGTACACCTGGAAGGTAACGGAAACTACCACCGGAATTTCTTCCGAGCCCGGTTTTTTTACAATTTCTAAAAAATTAGGAAACGTGCATGGTTACGATGAAAATTCAGCGATGCTTGTTGTGAAAATTGACCAAAGCGCGCTAAGGAATACTAATACCGTGATAGATCCCGAAAGCGAACTTCTCTCAGGAAAACGGGATGTACGAATGAATATCAGAGCCTTACGAATTCATGATGTAAGGCATGGAATTAGGGCCAGACGTTATGATGCGAGAATGAAATCAGCGCGAACCAATGATGAAAGGATTAAGAATATCCGCATGAATGCCAAAGATAGAAGATATGAGGATGCCTTGAGAACAAATTCAGCGCTTAGCGAAAAAGCCATCATAACAATCACCGATGAAAATTTTAAAGTAGCTCCCGAATCAGACATCGACACCAAATATCTTAGAATCAAAAATATGCAGCATGTTCAGATTCCGAAAGGTTCATTGCAATTAATCGCTCCTTTGCTGTCGGTTCAAAATGTAAACGATACAGTGACCTATGATTGGAAAGTTACAAACAAAGAAGAAAACAAGGAACGGGCTTACAATGGTAATTCAATATATTATGGCTTTAATAATGCTGGCACTTTCGCAATTGAGATTACCCCATCACGCAATGGCCAAAAATTAGAACCCTACCGGATTTTAGTTGTCGTAAAATAAGCCAATCGACAATTATGAAGTTGTTAATTGTTTTATCATGGTTTATTTTCTTCAATATTACAGGTGCAATTGGGCAAATTGAAAACCCGAGGCATCCTGCAGAATGGGAAGAAGTAAGTGGTGTAGTTATGGAGTTCCGCTATTTTAAAAATCCCGGGGTGAGCTGGGACGAAGCCCTGGATCCGTTTGTAAAAACAGCACAGGCTTGTATTGACGAGGGCATTGATTTTTACATTTTAAACCCGGATGCGAATTATAGCCACAACCCTATTCCAGTTCGTCTGGATACCGTTTTCAGCAACCGTAACATTCAATCTCCGCTTATTCATATCATTCCTTCGGATACACTTTCGGCCTCCTTCCCATGGGCCAGAGATCATGGGATGTACCTGGTTTACCAAAATGATGTTGAGCAGCGTTTTTTGCTGAATTTTAAGGACGACCACTCCGGTAAGTTTATCGCCGATCACTTGGGTATTCCTGCTGTTACCATAGATGCACCGTTTAATGAACCCTATTATAGTGATGGTGGAAACTTCATGACCGATGGTCATGGAACATTTAATATCGCCACAAACGATATATCTAAAGAAATACCTGAAGGCTTACAGCATGAATTCGATTATTTCTATCAGTATTTTGGCATGAAGAAAACATTGAACTTGCCAACTTCCCTGGTTCATATGGATTATTTTCTGAAAATGATTGATGAGAAAACAGCATTGATTGCTTATATTCCAAATAGCAATTACGATGTGTCAATAGATGAATTTTATGATGATCAATATTTTATTGATCAAGCGGCGGTAGCCATTTCGCAGCAACTGCAAACGTTCGATGGAAAAACAATAACTTTTATTCCAATACAAAATGCCCCAACCACTTACGACAAGAATACTGGAATAGTTTTACACACTTCGAAGGCAACTTATATCAATTCGCTTATTCTGAATAAAACCGTTCTGGTGCCGCAGTACCAAGTTACTCCGTTTGATGAACTGGCGCTCGGGGCTTACAAAAAAGCCATGCCCGGTTACAAGATTATTGGGGTCGATTGCAGGCAATACGCCCATCTTTATGGCGCCATCCACTGTTTAACCCATGAGCTTTATGCTGAAAACCCAATCTACTTGCAACATCAATGGTACGAGGGAAATATAAGCAATGACCCCAATGGCAATCCCGTAAGCGTAAAAGCAAAGTCAGCTGATGGAATTCGCCAGGCTGTTTTATACTGGAGAACCAATAAAGAAGAGCCCTTCGCATCCAAAGTGATGAAGTCAATGCCCGACGATCATTTTCACGCGGTCATTCCATCTTACGAAAATGGAACAACCATTGAATATTATCTGCAAGTGGAAAATGATTTGGGAAAGGTCATGCACAAACCAATGGTTGCACCAGCACATGCTTATTCATTTACCATTGCACCACCGGTTGAAAACCATGAAAACTGAGTCAACGAAATTCCCCTTTAATGCAAATGAACAGGCGATTCATTCGGTGATCAGACGGATAGGAAAGTCTTGATAGCTGCTAGCTGCGGTGTGTTCAAGGAACTTCCTTTTTTATTTGCCTAATTGATCATTTGAGAGTACTTTCTGTGTATTATCTGTGTACTATCTGTGTATTTGAACACTTTTGGCACATAAAAAATACTTAAAAAATACTCTTAAACCATGAACTTAAGCTAACGAAAGATAGTGTAAAAACTTACTTGTAACTTTCAGGAAAATGAAATGGAACAGTCTTATCAAATGGGAAGTACCTACGTCGAAGCGTCATTGCTGAATTGGTCCAAAAAATGGAAGGAGCAGGTATTTAATTTTTTATTTCATCCGGAGGTGCCGTATGATAATAATGTTTCTGAACAAGCCATCCGGAATGTGAAAGTCAAACAGAAAGTTTCAGTAAGCTTTCGTTCTGAGCGTGGAGCCGAGATATTTGCCATACTACGCTCGATCGTTGATACGATAATCAAGAAAGGTGGAAACCCATTTGAATCAATTCGTTTCACTATGAATGTGGCTGCCTGCAAAAACAAATTTATGGCCAGACAAAAATATATCTATCTCGACTTATACTTCGCACGGGATAAAATGTGCCAACCAAATTTAGTTGGTCCCGAGCATTCAGCGTTTTTGTTGAGTATGACTGTTTTATATAATTGAACGTTAAACGACAATAAATGAATATGTTATCAATTAATTTACTCGCTTTAAAAAAGGCGGTGACCATTTTGTTTTTTTTATATAATCTTTGTCGAAGAACAATAAGGTAATAAGTCCCTCAGTATTGAAAAATATTGCCCCAAAAAGAATAACGGGAGAAAAAATAGCTAAATTTAAGCTAGCCCCATGCAGTGTATACCGAACTACACCATGGTGTATAAAACATCACTAATAAGTCTGGTACTGTTTGGTTTTAAAAGTCCCAATTGGCAGTAGGATGCCGTATAAGAGAATTAAACTTTCAAAAGCCAACAGGCATGGGGCCATTTTAAACACTTAAATTTTAAAGTTATGAGCAAAATTAAGACAAAAAAAGAACAAGTGAAAAGAATTACACAATTAGTTGTAATCAATCCAACAGCAGCAGGAATTGATGTCTCAGACAAAGAAATGATGGTAGCA
>JAHYIT010000215.1 GCA_019429205.1 Mariniphaga sp.
TATTGTAGGAATAGTCGATGGATTGCAAAAATGACTGGCTCCCCTGGCCCCGGTGCAGGTTCTTTTCAATAAGCTGACCCAGCTCGTTGTATTCATGGGAAGCAGCCAGGAACTCACCCTGGCCGTTCACTCTTGTAAAGGTTGCTTTCAACCGCCGGTAATGATCATATACCATACTGTCGCTTACAACTTGCGTTCCATTGTGTGCATAACGGGAAAGCAAAAGGTCGCCGGCGAAATTGTATTTTGATGAAATGGTATCGTAATTCCCGTAATGGTTTTTTACAAGCTGCTGAATGACACGCAACCTGTTGTCGTAAAAATTTACCGTGATCAGCCATGCTAAGCGGTCTCCCAGTATTTTAACTTTCACCGCCGTTGTCAACCCGCGCGGGTTATCCCAGTAGTTCAGGTCTGCAAATGAAGGAGGGATTTGCCGGTATTCGTAATCGGGTTGGCCATCGGCGTTTAAATCATACGTGCCATAATAATAGACTTTTAATATTTTGCATGAATCAATGGGCGGAAATGCCACGTCGGTATAACCGTGCTGCTCCGTGTAATTACTGTTGTCTTTGGTTTCGTAATAGCTATGGGAATGGATATAATCTTGTTTCATGACCCGGTTTAATGGAGAATTATCAAATTCTTTTTCTCCGAAAGGATATTTGGAAGATGGAATGGTAACATCAAGACTAAACATATGTAAGAGCTATTACAATAAGCTTCTGGCCTGATAGACGGGCTTTACTATTAGGGTAGTCTGAATATTATCGTTTTAATTTCAGATGTTCTTATATCAACTTTAGCAGCAGTATATGCTGGTGGATCAGTGGTTTCTAATGGTAAATTATAATTTCTTGCTTTGTTTAAACTATCTGTATAACTTATCAAGGTTGTATCTGCATAAAATTCTGTGATTGATTTCCAATTTAGTTTATTAATGGTTCCGGTGTCCCATCTATTAACTAAATCAAATATCATATAAGTATGTGATATTTCTTCAATACGCTGATAATCAATCAACCTAATTTCTAATTTTTTGGATTTTCCATATAAGCATCTATCAAATCTAATTATTTTATCCTTGTTCCATATCATACCCCAAATGCAATAATTCGGCCCTCCATTATTCCATACAATATAGAATTCGTTCGAAGTATCGATAAAGTATTTTGAACCTCTAGCGGTTAATTTATGAAAGATTCTTTTGTATGTGTCAATTATTTTGCTGCATTCATCTGAATTAGAAGTACGCTTTACACCATCATACATTTTTCCATAAAACGCTTTCTCCGTGGAATTTATATCTCTATAAACGGAATCATATAATATGTTTTTGTTGCACCCAATCATAGTAATGAGCATAACAACCATAAAGAAGTATTTAGATTTCATATTTACGGTAAAATAGGATTGTTGTTAGCGTCTAAAATTCTTATTGCTGTCCCGTCTTTAAGCCGATAATAAGTTCTCATTGGTAAACCAAGACTGTTTCTTATAATATTTTCACGATAACATGCTTGCCATTCATTTCTATTCAATCCATTTATTACTTCTGAATTCATTGTGCCCCTATTGGCATCCAAGCCATGTCCAATTAATTCATGTGCTAAATCAGTCCTTGAATTTGTTTGGGGGCCGGCAGTCGTCAGTAATGAAGTCCCTTGAGGATTCCACCAGATTGTGCCTCCAGTACCTCCGGGTAATCCATATTCACCCAGTTGGCTTGCATAAGCTTTTTGATGGGATAGGGCTCCTGGTGTTTTCTTAAAGTTATTGATACCGTAACCCTCTGGATTATCGCTTAAAAATGCCGTTTTTATAGTAAAGTGATTGCTAGAGGATTGCAATTCTTCAAGCCATACTCCACCGCTCTCAGTACTCCCGGTTGTATTTAATGCATCAACAGTTTGGCTTAAAAAACCATATTTCAACTTAGCTGAACCGTCTTTGTCTCTTTTTACATTACCTTCCTTATCCTTTTTAACGCCCGCTCCGGTATATTCGCTTCCATCCGAATTATATAAATTACCGTTTTCATAAAGTATCTGATCTCCTGCATAGGATATCCAAAGAGAATCGCCGTTTACATCAATATATCGAGCCGGACTGTTGGCCCCGTATTGGTAAGGTGTAAAATTGAAATATTTCTCTGCATAAGCATCCTGTACATGGAAACGTCCGATCACCGGATCGTAGAACCTCGCCCCGTAATCATACCACTCCAGCTTTGCTTCCATTTGGAGTTCTTTGCCGTTGTATTTGAGCTGGTTGTCGGAGTTGCCGGAAACGGGGATCTCCATGCCGAAAGGATAATAGTCGGTGATCTGTGAGAGGTGATGCTGGTTGGGGTTGGTAGTGAGTACCACACGTACATTGCCTAAATGATCTTTAATGAAGTACTCGGGGTGGAACAAGCTGTCGTGGTCATCCCATTTCAGCCGGCCTTCGGCGGTGAGGATGTAATCCGGACGGTGGCCGGTGTAAACAAAGGGACCGCTGTAGTCGGTGGTTGTCATCAGTCGGCTGTCTTCGTAATAATACTTGCGCAGCTTGGTGCCTGCCGCGTCGTAAAGATAGTAAATTCTCTTGTTGTTCTCTAATTCTATTTTGGCCGGCAGATTTAAATGATTGTACACTATGGCTTCAATCCCTTTATTTTTGTCCATGTTCATGTTGCCGTTGGCGTCGTAATAGTATGCGGGCATCGTATTGACTGCCCTGAAACCACAATACCGGTCGGCTAACTCGATAATGCCCATTAAGCGGTTGCTCCCGGTATCATAGTAGTAATAATTCAAACTGTCGATGCACGTGTAACTCTGCCCGCAAAAACCATACCTGACGAGCTTGGTAATATTGCCGTTGTAATCATAGTTTATCTCCGGCACCTTGTATTTTCCAAAATTCCACGCTCCCCCGCTTCTTTCGCCATAGGATGCCGCTTTCAAACGATTCAAGGCATCATAGGTGTAACCGTATCCTTTTTGCGTTCCGTTTTTGGAGTTTTTCCAAAGGGTCGCCGCGATATTTCCGTTGTACTGCGCGTTGCAGTTAAAGTCACTTACTGAAGCGACGTCATCATAGAATAATTCCTGGAAGAAAGCATCGTCGGTATCGTTGCCGTTATCCCTTTTGTTGATGCCGGTAAGCCATCCCCTGATATTGTAGGAATAGTCGATGGATTGCAAAAATGACGGGCTCCCCTGGCCCCCGTGCAGGTTCTTTTCAATAAGCTGCCCCAGCTCGTTGTATTCATGGGAAACAGCCAGGAATTCACTCTGGCCGTTCACTCTTGTATAGGTTTCTATCAATCGCCGGTAATGATCATATACCATACTGTCGCAGACAATGTGTGTTCCATTGTGTGCATAACGGGAAAGCAAAAGATCGCCGGCGAAATTGTATTTTGATGAAATGGTATCGTAATTCCCGTAATGGTTTTTTACAAGCTGCTGAATGACACGCACTCTGTTGTCGTAAAAATTTACCGTGATCAGCCATGGATCAGGCATTACGCGGTCTCCCAGTATTTTAACTTTCACCGCCGTTGTCAGCCCGCGCGGGTTATCCCAGTAGTTCAGGTCTGCAAATGAAGGAGGGATTTGCCGGTATTCGTAATCGGGTTGGCCATCGGCGTTTAAATCATACGTGTCATAATAATAGACTTTTAATATTTTGCATGAATCAATGGGCGGAAATGCCTCGTCTGAGTAGCCATGCTGCTCCGTGTAATTACTGTTGTCTTTGGTTTCGTAATAGCTATGGGAATGGATATAATCATCGGCATGGGTTTGCATCGCGGAGCGGCTGGCGTGGGTCTGGTCAGAATAGATTCCTTCCATGACAGGCCTGCTGAGCACATCGTACTTTGAGAAGTACCATTCCTTGTTTTCCCTGAGGTTGCCATCCTGGGTAAGCACTACCCGGTCCAGTGAATCATAAACGAAAAAAACGGGGTTATTCGCACCTGGGATGAGTTTTTCCACCAGGCGGTGGCGCGAATCATATCTATAGGTAAAGCAGTATGTCTTGATAAAATTTTGGTTGCTGGTAAATGGCAATGAAATCGTATTACTTCCTTCGGGTTGAATTACCACGGCCAGGTTGCCGTAAATATCATAGATGTAATACGTTCTCAGGCGGGCGCCTGATAGATCGGCTTCCCGTAATACCACCCTGCCGGAATTATCTTTGAATATGCGGGAAGTGTTCCCGTTTTCGTCAATATTTACATAAACATAAAGGCTGCTCGTTTTATAATTCTTTGAGGTGGAAAACTGCTGGGTTTGTTCATCATAATCGAAAAGCCGGACCAAGTCGGAATGAATGTTTGTGCTGTAATCAAACCGGCCCGGGTGATTTTCCAGTTGCCAGGTTGCTCCCGGGTAACCTTGTTTCATGACCCGGTTTAATGGTGAACCATCAAATTCTTTTTCTCCGAAAGGATAAGGGGTAGTAGGAATGGTAATATCTTCCGGGGCGTTATAGTAATTCAGGGTCAAATCGCGCGCCCCTGATTGAAAACCTCCGCCGCTGTTCACTGGAATGGGAAGAAAATCGAACGTTTGCCTTCCAACAGAATCATATTCGATATGCTGTACAATGTCAAGGTAAGTGGGGGTGGCAGATACCTGGTTCAATTGAATCAACCTGCCCAGGCCATCATAATATTCTATGAGATCCATCTTCTCCCCACTGTTCAGGGAACTGATCTGCGCCGTATCAGTAATCGGGATTAATAGATCCGTTTTCATTATGAAATTATTTTCCAGGCTTTGTCCATAAGAAATAGACGAAAGGATGACCCAGAAGATGCTTGAAAATAGTATGCGTATAAATATCATGTGTTTCACTTGTAATGGGTTAATGATTTCATTATAATGACTTAACATATTACGCTATTACT
>JAHYIT010000216.1 GCA_019429205.1 Mariniphaga sp.
TTGCTCTTCCAAGCCATGATAAAAGTGTCCATTCAGAGTAGCCTGATGAAGGATTATTTATTGTTTCGGCTGCCCCGAGATTGTAATTTTCGGTGGTGTTATTTGAAAAACCGCTTACACCAATTCCGAAATTTCTCCCCATAAATGTTTGATAAGTATTACCACCAATCACATTAAGTTTATGCTTTTCTGAAAATGTTTTGGCATAAGTTAATATGTTTTCAATCAATACTGAATTTCGAGAACTGGATGATTGAGAGCCAGCCCCTCTGTCATTAGGAAAAATAATGGGACTAAAATTATCTCCAAAACCATTCCCATATTCAAGTCCAAAAAGTGAATTTAATGATAATTCATTTGTGAAATTGATGTTGAGTGTTGCATTGCCAATAGCAAAATTGTTTAAACCTATAGACCTAGAAGGTGGAAAGTAAACAGCCGGATTATTCATTTGTGCTTCACTCCAGATATAAGCTTGCCCAATTCTGATAACATCACCATTTTCATCATAAACCGGTATTGTAGGGGGAGCAGACAATGCTCCAGAAAGCATCGTATTTCCAAATGTTCCAGCATCGGTTGGACGATTTTTTGTTTCACTTCTAGAAAGATTAAGATTAACTGCCAAACTGATAATTTTATTGAATTCGTGATCAAGATTAAGTCTGAATGTGCCTTTTTTAACACCCGTATATTTTATAATACCTTCCTGGTCATAGAAGTTACCGGAAAGCGAAAACCTGGTTTTAGATGTACTACCTGAAAAAGTTAGAGTATGATTATTAATCATTGTATTTCTAAAAATAAAATCCTGCCAGTTGGTACCTGGATTTTGTACATCGTTCAGGTTAAAATATGGCTCTCTCCCGGAGTTTTTTAACCATTCATTAGCCACCTCAGCGTATTGTTTTGCATCGAGCATTTCATAACGGTTTGATTCAACTGCAACGCCCGACATACTATTAATCTCGATACGACTTTCTTGACCAATCCTACCTCTTTTTGATGTTATAATAACAACACCATTTGCTCCGCGGGCTCCATAAATGGCAGTAGCAGAAGCGTCTTTTAAAATATCGACTGATTCTATGTCTGAGGGATTTAAAAAGCTAATATCTCCTGTTATGGGGAAGCCATCAACTACATATAAAGGCTGGTTGTCACCTATCATCGAGTTCCCACCCCGAATTGTAACTTCAATTCTTCCACCTGGTTTTCCTGAATTTTGTCTGACAGTAACACCTGCTGCCTGTGATTTAAGTGCCTGTTCCATATTATAAACTGGTATAGCTTCTAAACTTTCCGTTTTAACCTGGGCTACAGAACCTGTGAGGTCCGATTTTCTCATCGTACCATACCCAATCGCAACCACTTCTTCAATCCCAATGGCATCCACTTTCATTGAAACATAAATTGAAGATTGATTACCAACTTCAATTTCCTCAGTTAGCATTCCCACAAACGAAAACACCAGCGTGGCATTTTCAGGAATGTTGGTCAACGAATAATTTCCGTCAGAATTCGTAACTGTTCCCTGTGTGGTTCCTTTTACCAAAACAGTAACACCCGGCAGTGGTTGACCGGATTCGTCAGTTACGGTGCCGGAAATGGCAGGTTGCTGCATGTTCCCCTCGAGGTAACCGCTCACACTACCCAGCGGATTGCCGCTACGTGTAAGCACAATAAGCGCTTCGTTGGCAAATTCGTAACTTACAGGTTCACCCCTAAAGAGTTCATCGAGGATTTGCTCCACGGTGGCCTCGCGGGCGGTAACGGTTACTTTGCGTTCCACATCCACCTGCTCGCGCAGGAAGAAGAAACGGAAGTCGCTTTTCTCTTCAATTTGCCGCAGCACTTCCACCACTTGTTTGTTTTCGGCCCGGAAAGAGAATTTGGTGGCTTGTGAATACACGGTGGCCGAAACCTGCATCAGGGTTAGGAACAAGATAAAAACCGTTAGTTTCATGGTCAAAATCAGTTTTTTTGCCTTTTTGTTTATCGAAAAAGGCGGTTTCCAAAATTTTTTCATACTTTTAAATGTTTTGATTAATTGCTTTATTGGTGCTTGCCACTATTCAGGTTCGGCACCATGATTTCGAAACAATCCGGGCCGGCAGGTGTTCCCGCACCTTTCGGCCTGCTTTTTTAAGGTGTTTCCCCGGTCGGATCGGGCCGGGCTGCACCTTCAGTTCATTTCATAGTTCCTCCTTTTTTTCGGGTTTTATCAGATGTTATTTCAATGTTTTGTCCAACAATTTTGTAGTCGATGGCTATCATTCCCTTTAAAATATCCAGCAGTTCAATCAGGGTTTCCCCGTGGAAGGTGGCATCGCAGTGGTAGTTCAGCACAGTTTCGTCTTTTACCACAAATTCCACCCCGTATTTCCGTTCGAGCAACACAATCAACTCTTTCAGCGGCATATTTACCAGAATGAGTTTGTTGTCTTTCCAGGCCGTAAACCACCGGGTGTTTACTTCTTGAATTTCAGGGTTTTTTGCATCGCCTGCCAGTGCCAGTTGCTGCCCGGGTTTCAACACAATGCCTTCGGCCAGTTCCGGATTTTTTTCTGAACGGATGATCACTTCACCCTCTTCCAGCGTGGTAGTTGCCCTGTTTTCTTCTTTATAAGCTTTCACGTTAAAACGGGTGCCGGTTACCTGTACGTCGAAAAATGGGGTGTGCACCACAAAGGGTCGTTTTTTGTCTTTTCCCACCTGAAACCAGGCTTCGCCTGTCAGGAATACTTCACGCGGCGCCTTTTTGCTGTTTACGCTGTATTTGATTTCCGAACCGGAGTTAAGAAAAATGACCGTACCATCGGGCAGGTTCCATTCCGATACCGAACCCATGGGGGAGTGGGCGGTGTAAAAAACAGGCTCCTGTTTGTTTACCAAGGAAGTAACATAAATTCCCAGAAACAGTCCGACTACCAGAGCCGCGGCAACGCGCACGGCCACATTCAGGTAGCGGGTTTTCAGGGTTTTCCACTTTTCCCGCTTTTCAATGGTATTCCAAAGGCGGGTAAACATTTTTTGCAGGTTGGGGAGGGAGTCTTCGGAAACGGCCCATTCGTCGAGCTCTTTTACCAGTTCACCTTTCAGTTCGTATTCCTTTTCCGGTTGGTGAAAAAGGGAGAGCATCTCCTGCCGGTCTTTGCTGCCGGCATTTTCGGCGTTTCCTTTGTGCAGTATATTTTTTATTCGATTGTTCATTTTTATTTCTCAGTTGACAGTAATACGAATTGTTTGGACAATATACTCATTAAAGATGAAATTTTTTTTCTGGCTGACCCGCTGCGCGGGATTAGTTCGCTCATCGGTTTTCAGTTCTTCGCCCGGCTGGCGATACTGAAAACCGGAGCTCACTGAACTGGCAACTGGCTGTCTCGCTACTGGAGACTGTTTTTCGTTGGGTAAGGTGTTGGCTATTGAATATTGAGTATTCGATATTGGATATTTGTCGCTGCCTGGCTGTAAGAAATAATCATTATCCAATGCTCAATTCAGAATTTCCAAAAGAGCAGGCTTCCCCTCGAATTGAATATTTTTATGTAAATGCAGAAATCGAAATTTTACACCGCGGCTTCAGCCCGGTGAATAAATACGGCAAACAACTAAAGGGCTTCAGCCATTAATAAGAATGGCTCTATTCTAATTATAGAGTGATTTATACTAAATTTAATTTTGCCAAGGTTTCGTACTCAAGGGCAGACCGATAAATTTTCTTGACAGGACATCGGTAGGTTCTTTTGGAGAAGTTTTCAATAAACCATTTGTAAATGCCCTCTCTGTTCAAGTGTATGCTTGTAACATCTTTATTCTGCAACAGCATTCGTCCCATTTCCCCCTCGTCCATTTTCTTACTCCTTATCCGGTACCAATTGGCATAATTCTGCAGGTATTTTGTGGAAACACCTTTCAATGTACCGTTAACAATGGATTTAAGGCCCGATGCCATGTTATTGATGTTCTGCACGTGGTATTCTCCCCCTGCCGTGTGTTCAGATGCCTTGAACCCAATATGTTTCAGGTTCTCAGATTTCGCAAATGCTGCTATGCTCCTGTGCTTGTCAGATACCAATTCGCAATCCTCAGAGAACCTCCCGCTTACTTTTCTTTCTATATCTGCCTTTTTCAGCCTTCCAATTCGAACCAGGGACATGTCTGTTGTTTGGTTGCGGTCGGCCGTAATTAATAGTTTTGCCTGAAAATCATTGTCGCCGGCCCGTTTGCTGCCTCCACGCTTTCTTGAATAATCCAGGCCTTTCCGGCCTTTTTGGCTATACAAGAACCATATGTCGTCGATTTCGGTTATCCCTTCAAATGATTTGTCATCCTTGAGTGTCCCGGACAATATCTTATGCCGCCAATCAAATGCTGTCTGAATGGAAATCCCTACCTTCTTTGCAATCTGTTTTATCGGATAATAAGATTCCAGCATCAATGACCTGTACAATTCAAATTTTTCAGGTTTTTGCAGCCTGTGCAAAGAAGTTCCCGTTTTTGCAGTGAATACCTTACAGCAAGTTTTGCACTTATATTTTTGATCTGTCCCTCGCTTTCCATTTCTCATGAACAACCTGGATTCACAGTGTGGACAACAAACCACATCAGCGTCCTCAAGGAGAATCGTCTCTCCCATTGATGCTTGACCGAGTTCTTCAAGCACAATGCCTTTCTCATCTTCTGAAAGGCTTTTAAATAACCGTAAAATTTCACTGCGTGCATTCATGTTGTTTATTTTTTACGAAGATAAACAAATCATTCGTTAATTAGAATAGAGCCAATATTTCTTGAGAATAACAGTGCTTTTATTTCTGGCTGCCTGTGAGTTTCAGCCTTCTGAAATACCGGAAATAAAAATCGAAGAGCCATCGAATGATGGTCCCGCTATTCAATTGGAACTGAA
>JAHYIT010000217.1 GCA_019429205.1 Mariniphaga sp.
TTCTTTTTCGGCCGCTTTTTTAAAACTTTGCAATGCATCGGGGCATGAGGGCGGATTTTTTTCATCTGAATTTACCAGAATGGCCAGGTCGTATTTGTAATTTTTAAAGCGGGGCCTGTTAAACCGTTTTTTTGAGAAATAATCGCTGGCAAATTCCTGTACTTTCTCCAGGTGGTCGGGGTTTACCTTTTTCAGACTTAGCGGAGAAACCTTTTGGATAAGCCACTTATCAGTTTTTACAAAATCGATTTGTAAAAGCGGCGCTTCAAACATGTGGTAGAGTTTTTGGGCCAGTTGCCTGAATTTCGGGTTCACCGATTTTCCAAAATAAACATAAATGCTCATTTTGTTTCCTTCCACCTGCTTCAGGGTTTTCTGAATGTCCTCATCAATATAACCCGAAAGCGATCGCACCAGCGACTGGCGGCTGAAATCGCGCAGTGTGGTTACATTTGGAATCACCCGATGGTCGCGGGCTGAAGCCAGCAACGAAACGTAGTAACCCATTTTCTGGTATTGGTATGAGTTACTCAGGTTGAAAATCCGCACGTTTTTCAGCGACTGAAATTCGGGATCGGTAATGTACTTTCGCGATGAAACCACTTTGACGCCTTCGAATTTAAGGTTCCAGTTTTTTGGATTCCTTACAATGATAATGTTCGAAATATTTTGTTTATCACTATTTTCATCCAATTGTAAAACCAAACGCAAACCGTGCTCTTCTTTCATATAATAGTCGGATAGTTCTTCTTTTATTTTAAACCCCGCATTTTGATAAAACTGAACCAATTGGTCTTCCGACTTTCTCACCTCCAGTGAGATTCGGTTTATTTTTCGCGATCGGCCTATATTTATGGCATGTTCAAGCAATTGTTTGCCAATTCCTTGTCCCTGAAATTCAGGCAAAACGGCAATGGAAAAAATACGGAGTGTTTTGGCATAAAGGTAAAATGTGGCGGAACCAACCGGTTTTTTCCCTTTCCCATTTTCAATTTCGGCTATGATTACTTTTTGCAGGGGGCTTGTTATGCTGTAGCGGATGACACGGCGTGTACTCTGTTGAAATTTTGGGAAGCAACTTTTTTCAAGTTCTTCGAGAAAGTCTAAATCGTTTATTTCTGATTCTCTGATAATTGTCTTCATTAATAGTGTTAAGAAAAACAGTTCAAATGTAATTTATTTTTGATTTGAAAATTCAATCTGGAAAACAAACTCTTTTTGTTCTTTTCTCGTTTTATGCTGTTGCAAACGTTTTTTGTCTTCTTCTGAAAATGATTTTTCATCAGCAGGAAATCCAACGGCAATCATAGTCACCGGTTCATAATTCTCCTTTTCAAGCTGCAAAAGTTCAATTGCTTTTTCCTTGTCGAATCCGCCCATCTGGTGTACTTGCAGACCCAGTTCTGTTGCCTGAATGGCGAGGGAATTATTGGCAGCGCCCACATCATTCAATGCTTTTCCGTTTGGCCGGTTTTTATAATCAAAGTTTTTTTTCATTACTGAAACCATCAGCACATGAGCACTTTGAGCCCAAACTTTGTTCTCCTCTGTTAAACATTCAATCAAAAGGTAAAAGTCACTTTCATCCTGCTTTTTTGCAACGTAATATTGCCAGGGCTGTTCGTTTCGGGAGGAGGGTGCCCACCTTGCAGCCTCAAAAAGTAAATGCAGCATTTCATCAGTTACAGGCTTATCTGTAAACCTTCGCGGACTCCAGCGGTTTTTTATGGCTGCGTTTAATTTTATTTTTTCTGAATTATTTGTCATGTCGCAATCTTTTTAAAAATTCCTCACAGCTTAAAACTTCAATCTCACTGAAATAAAAATCTTCAATGTTTTCTGTAATTATGATATTACATTTTTGGTAAAGGGCTGAATAATATTCCAAACCATCTTCGAAATCATGCACTTGCGGATTGGAAATGGCCTGAGTTGTAATTTTTTCGTCAATTGTTGTAATTTGTATATTCCGGCAAAGCTGTTCAATTTTCTTTTTGGCCAGTTTTTCTCCACTTTTTTTGCCGGAAAAGTAAAAAGCTATGGCAAGGCATAATGGCGAAGTGAACAGCGTGATATTGTTTTTACCTGGCAAACTCAATACACGTGAGGCCCAGGTGAAAAGCGGGTATTCCTTATTCAATACAGCAATAATGACGTTGGCATCAATAAAAACCTTCATTTCTGCTGACTGAAGAATTCGTTTTTGGTGCTTTTTCGGTTACGTTTTTTATAAACTGCTTCCCCTTCTGCTACCTGGTTTACCCAATCGGCTACCGGAAAATCTTCGAGGGTTTTGTAATTTCCTGATGCAATCTGGCGGTAAAGGAATTCCGTAAGCCGCGAGAGGCTGATATTGTTTTCAGCAGCAAATGCTTTGGCACTCTCAATCACGCCTTTGTCAAAATGAAGTGTAAGTTTTGTTTCCATCCGCTTTTGTTTTGTTTACGTCAAAAATATAAATTCTTTACGTAAAGGCAAAATCAACCGGTTACTATTTTTTAACCCAACTTAATATTTTTTCATCGTCGGGTTTTACTTTGGGCTCAACCATATCAACCAGCTTGCCATTTTCGTCAATCAGGTATTTTTGAAAATTCCAGCCAACTTCCGAATCCATCACGCCGTTTTCTGCTTTGGTAGTGAGCCATTTATAAAGCGGGTGCATGTCGTCGCCTTTCACCGAAATTTTCGACATCATGGGAAATGTTACCCCGAAGTTTTTCTGGCAAAAAGTTGCAATTTCTTCGTTGGTTCCGGGTTCTTGCTTCATAAAATTGTTGGCCGGAAATCCGATAATGACAAAATCATCGCCGCCGTAAGTTTCATAAACTTTCTGCAACTGTTCGTATTGTGGCGTTAAACCACATTTTGAAGCTGTGTTTACCACCAGAACTTTTTTGCCTTTCAGGCTCGAAAGCTCATATTTATTGCCTTCAATGTCCTCCACGGTAAAATCGTGAAATGATTTTTGTGCAGTGGCAATTCCTGTTAAAATTATCATGCTGAAAATTAAAATCAATTTGTTCATTTCTTTCGTTTTTTTGTTGTACAAAAAGAACAAACAGTTCAGCAAAATGTTTTGGCGCAAATTACATTTTTCGATTTGTTTTCCAGTTGGAAACAACCTGTTTCAGCTTTTCCCGGAAATTTGAATCGTTTTCATAATAAACATGGTTGCCAACTTTTTGAATATCTTCCTCTTTGGTGTTATTGTACCGCATTGGGGGAATATCTTTTCTGCAAAAGAGGAAATTATTTTTGACCAGATTGGTTGTTGCCTTGTGAAAACGCAACGGTGATTTGGAAATGCTGTAAATGAGGTTGTTCTCCACTATTACATCGGTTGTTCCTTCATCCAGAAACATGCCGTTGCTTTCGGCCCGGCCCACGTTCAGGCTCACATCGTGAATGTGATTGTTCAGTATTTTGCTGCCCGGTTGCAAGCCCAGCATGTAAATACCACCACCATCACTTAAAATTTGCATGATGTGGTGAATGTGATTTCCGTCGATAAAATTTTCGCGGCTGGGAGTTGGTACAGGGCTCCACATCCAACCAATGGAAATCCCGGTGTATGGAAGATTATAAATGGTGTTGTTGCGGATTGTTGTTTCGGCAGTTAATCCGCACCAAATACCAACTGCGCCGTAAAACTGTTTGCCACAATCCGTTACCGTGCAGTTTTCGATAATATTTCCCAGGGCCACCTGTTCCGGTGCTGATTCCCACCATTTTTTGCCGTTAACCTCCCGGTCGCGGCCTTCACCAATCATAATTCCGTTTCCTGAAATGTCGGAAAAATATGAGTTAGTAATGGAACAGTTTTGAGAACCCGTCCCCAGCCAGATTCCGGTCCCTCCCAAATTTTCGAACCTGCAATTTGAAAACGAACAGTTTTGCACCCATACTCCCTTAATTGCTGCGGGCACCACTGCCCAGCCACCGTATTCGGGCCGCGGGTCGAAATGGCAGGCCTGTACGCCGCAATAGCCCATTTCTGGAATTTGCCAGGCCGAATGATGGAATGTTATGCCTTCAAAATGAATGTTTTTCAATGGTTGATTTTCTGTTCCTTCGAGCAAAACCAACCCTTGGGAAACCGGAATGTTAATTTTCATTTCATTCGGATTTTCGTTGTCAGGTAATTTCAGGTAAAGGTTATTTTCATCTGAATTATAAAACCACTCATTTTCTGCATCCAGAAATTCCATGGCATTTTCAAGGTAATAGCGCGGATTGGTTTCCCAGTGGTCGAGGTTGAAAAATGCCGGGCTTTTGGCGCCAATGGAATCCACAGTCGTGAGTTTGTTTTCCTGTTTATCAATTTCTTTCACGGGAATTCGTGAAATGGACCAGTCGTGAAGCAGCACGAGTTCAACGTTTTTTTCATTTTCGGGAATGGGAAAATCTCCCGGTTCAAAAAAGAAGTGCGTGCGGCGGTCGTCGCCAACTTTAAATACACGCAGGTACTCCTCGTTTGGAAATCGGGCGCGAATGGCCCGCCGGTTTTCCACAAACAGTTCGCGGGGCAGTTTTTCATTTTTACAGGATGGCGGCAATTCTGCCGTCCAAAATCCATCTGAATTTTTTCGCCATCCGGTAATTTCAATACCGCCTGAAATGACCGGATTTTTGCCGGTTACAGCTTTGAAAAACAGATTTGCTGACTGATTGGTAAAATGTTCAGTATTGAAAACAACAGGCTTTGAAATGGTGTATTTTCCTTCTTCGAGCCAGATGGTTTCCGCGCCGCCTTTAAATGCTACCACCTGACAGGATAAAATGCTACCAGTGTTTGTTTTTTTCTTTATTGACAATACTTACAGGAAGGATACAATTGTATAAAGTCGGCCGGATATTTTTCGAT
>JAHYIT010000218.1 GCA_019429205.1 Mariniphaga sp.
GGAAAAGGACCAATTGATATGGTATTTATCCCGGGTTGGACCAATCCGCTGACTGTTTATACTAAGCAATTCGATTATTTCAGAGATAAAGCACGATGCATTTACATTGACCTTCCAGGTCATGGATTAAGCGATGCGCCTGAAGGGATAGCATATACTCAGCAACTTATGGCCGACGCGATTTATTGCATCGTGAAAAAGGAAGGATTGAAAAAATTTATTGGTGTTGGCTTCAGTTGGGGGGACACTCCTTTAAAAGTGTTCGAAATGAGTCATCCGGGAATGTTATTCCAGCTCATTTTACTTGATGTAGGTATTCCTACCTGGCCTCCAATGAATGAAACCATACGCGAAGGGCAACGGACTTTTTTCTCATCAGCAACATACGAACAAAAACTGGGAATGACGGATCCGAGTACGCCTCCTGACCTTTTAGAAGTAACCGGTTATTTCCCGGATTATCCCAGTTGGTTAATGGCCAACCTTCGCTATCACTGGCAGGCCCGGGAAAACTGTCAGCCCTATCCATGGGAAATCCCAATCATGGTAATATACAATCAAATGAATGAGGCCGTTGAAGCCAAAACCAGGCTGCATTATCCCGATTGTATCATCCATATTCTTGGTGGTTCTCATCATGTAATTCAGTGGGTGGAAGCAGACAAGGTTAATCAACTTATTGATGATTTTATGATTGATCGCCCAGGAAAAAAATATTAAAATGTTTGGGTGGAATAGGATTGAAAAATTAAAAACTGCTGCCACGGAACCTTTTCAACTTCTGATTTAATCCATTGGTTCAAGAGCAATGGCGCAGTTTTTCTCCCCCTCTGTTTTTATTGAAGTTGAAATTTCAGTTCGAACGGAGGGGGTTTTGTTTTTCTTTCTATGTATTTAAGCTGAACTATTGAATACTGCTCCTTTGTAACATCTGTTGGGCAAGTAAAGGGAAGAGTCACCTGCTCAACTTTAAGACAGTAAACAGATTTGGTTTCATTTGTATTTCCCTCAAAACGAATGGAATATTAAATTTTTATTCGTAACTTTTTGCAGTCAAAAAACCGAAATAACAAACGTTTTAAACTGCAGTGCAAGATGGAACACGCGTCAACATCTGAACAGCAATTCCTGAAAAAACTTACAGAAATTATAGATGCAAATCTGAACAACGAGCAGTTTGGAGTGAAAGAACTAATCCGTGAAATGGGCATGAGCCGGTCGGGTTTTCACCGGAGAATTACCAAAGCAGCCAAAATGCCTGCCAATCAGTTTATTTGCCAGGTGCGCCTGAAAAAGGCATTGGAAATGTTACGTGAAACATCATTAACTGTTTCCGAAACAGCTTACGAATGTGGATTTCACAGTGTGCCGTACTTTTCAAAGTGCTTTCACAATTATTACGGTTATTCTCCCGGGAAAGCAGGCAACCGGAATGAAACTGAGCTTCCTGAAGAAACCACCAGCCTTCAAAAAACAGGCAAATGGAAAAAGTGGCTGATTCCGGTAACATCATTAATCATTTTCGGTCTGATGCTTTTTATCATTTCAGAATCAGCCTGGTTTAGTTCTGAACATTCGGGCAAAAAAGAAAGTCCAAATATCATTGCCATACTGCCATTAAAATTTGAAGGTTCCGATTCTATGAAAATGTTGGCAGGCGGATTATCTGAAGCTTTGTTAAACCGTTTGATGGAGATTGAAAATCTGGTTATCCGTTCCAAGACTTCGGTGGAACAGTACCGTGAAACCACCAAACCACTGAAAGAAATTGCAAAGGAAATGAAAGTGGATTATGTAATTGAAACCAGTGGCTGGCAATACGGGGATAACCTGCAGTTTCAGATAAACCTTGCCGATGCAGAAAACGACAATTATCTTCTTCGGGAACCTTACTCTGCAAACCTGAAAGAGGACAATTTTCTGGACCTACAAAATCTTATCGTCTTTGATATCATTGAAAAAAAAAAACCCAACTTTCACCACACGAAAAGGAAAAACTGAAAGTGCGGCTTACAGATAATCCCGCTGCGCTGAATGCATACCTGCAGGGGCTAAAACATCTGGATTTATCAGGTCAAAAAGGTTATTTCAGCCTTAGGCAACAAGCAACAGAAGAAACCCTGAAGGCCAAAATGAATTTTGAAAAAGCAGTCCAGCTTGATTCCGGGTTTATTGAAGCTTATTTGATGCTTGGTCAAATTTACATCAATAACCTGGCGTTTGATATTTCGCAACGAAAGGAATATCTCGATTCAGGATTGGTTATGGCAGAAAAGGCCATTTCCCTGCACGATAACCGGATAAAAGGGGGAGAATACCGTCAGGCATTATCTTTAAAAAGCGCCTACATGCGACGCCAGGGTAAAATTGAAGAAGCAAGAAAGTTGTTTGAGGAAGGTTTGAAATATGGTACGGTTAACACACCGGAAAATTATAAGGGAATGTTTTCAACATATTCCGATTTTGAAGATTATTATGAGGCCATTCAGGCTTTTTATAAATATGTTGAACTGAAACCCGGGGAAGAAATAATCGCTCCATGGATGTATAACCAATTCTGTTTAGTTCTTTTTTATGCCGGTTTTCCAGACGTGGCAGAAAAGTATCTGCTGGAGTGCCTGAATACAAATCTTGATTCGGCAAATTTTTACCATTTTATGTGCCTTGGGAATATCTATAACGGAAATTTTGAATCTTCTATCGAGTACGCCAACAAAGGCATGGAAGTTAATCCCAGTTCAAACCACATGTTTTTGCTATGCAATAAAACCTTTAGCTACTTATTGCTCAGGGAGTTTGAATCTGCACTTGAAACGCTTAACGAAATCAACAAACATAACTGGCTGAATTTTCCTGAAAACTATTTTAAATCGCTAGCGGCATGTATTTACCTCAGAAACGGACAACCCACACTGGCAAATCAATATTTTCAGGAAGCCATAACAAATCTGAACAATGAAATAAGCACAGGTCATCGTGATGCTTCGTTATACTATTCACATTTGGAATTGACCATGATATATGCTGCACTCGACGAAAAAGAAAAAGCCCTGCACTATTTGAAGGAGGTAACAAATAAACCAAAAATACCGCGCTGGACAATTTTAATCCTGGAACATCATACCGCGCTTGACAAAATTCGCCACGACCCGGAATTCGTAAAACTGCAGGAGGAATTAACAGAAAAATATCAAAAAGAACACAAACGGGTTGCGACTTTGTTAAGGCAAAAAGGAGAAATCTGAGGTTCATCTTCATGCTTCATAAACTACTTCATGCGCATTTAATACACTCCTGACACATAAGTATAATCTTTTGAAACAGGAATTAAAGAATCTGGCAAATGAGTGCTAAGTGTTGCTTGATGTTTTGTTTTAAATTGACTATTAATTTTTAAAAACTATAACAAAAAGGAGGTATGCTATGAAAATTAAAACATTTTTTTTAATCGTTTGTGCATTTGCACTTTTTTTTACCGGGTGTGAAAAAGATGAGTTTTTTACTGAACCAGCAAACAATGCAGTTTTAAAATCGGCTGTAGTTAAAGAAGCTCCGATTAAAGCCCATGATGCTTAGGAATTGTCAATAAATAAATGTTACAAATTTGGGGCAATTACATAATTCCATTCACCATGAAAATCATTCCTTATAATATTTAGTTTTTTCTTCTCTTGTTCTGTTACTTTTATACCTGTCAAGTATATTTTTTCATCAAGCGTTGCCTTTACTGTCAATCCCGTTGTTGTGGTAGTTGCTCCAATAAGGCTGATTATTACCAATAGCGATGTTAATGGTTTTGCCCTCCAATTCTTTGAAATGTATGCGAATAGACGATGTTCTATTTTATTCCACTTGCTTGTTCCTGGAGGAAAATGACTTACATGTATGCACAACCCGCTTTCGTTGCTAAATTGCTGTAATTCAGCTTTCCATAAGTGATTCCTGGAGCCATTACTACCCCCTCCATCGGCATTAATATAGAGACGATTTGATGAAGGATATAATATACTGCCTTCCTGTTTCCACCAGTCGCGTATGGTGGATACGGCGAAAGTAGCGGTATCACTACTTGTTCCTACATTAACCCAGCCACGGTTGTTCTGAATATCATATACGCCATAAGGACTGGCTTTCCCATTGGTCTTATCTATAAAATCATAAACGTTAACCTCTATCGGATTTTTTGTCGGTGTCCATTCTTGTCCATTGTTTTTATATTCTCCTACAAGCTCCTTTTTTTTGCAATCAACGGAAATTACAGGGTCGTTGCTCTTTGCAAACTCTTTTGCAATCTTATTGATGTGCTCAAATTGTGCATCTCTATCAGGAGAATCTCCTCCTTCTTTGGTTTTTTTGTTTGCCTGAAGACTATATCCCAATTCTATAAGACATTGCCGCACTACCTCATGTGAAACTTTATATCCCAGAGTAAGCAACTCGGCAGTTATCTTTCTTATGCTTTTACTTGTCCATATCAATGGGTTCATCGGATTGCCCATCGTATGTGGAGAAACTATATCTTCTATTGCTTGTAATATTTTTGGTTGATGTTCAATGGCTTTTTTTCTCCCGCCCCCTGCTTTCCGAATGCGGGTTTGAGGGGTATTGTCTTCTTTCAGCAACGATTCAATTTCACCTTTTGCTATCGTTCGTCTTGTGACAGAAGACAATTGAGCAATTTTTGACTTTCCACCCCAACCAATACTTTGTGCTTCAGCGGATAAATATATTCTGGCCTGGCGCTCATTCAACATTGGAAGAACCGTTTCTATCCGTGCTTTTATAATGTCATCTTTTTCCATTGTCTTTTTTGACAAAGGTAACTTTTTTATTTATATTTTGAGTATATTAATTATTGACAATTCC
>JAHYIT010000219.1 GCA_019429205.1 Mariniphaga sp.
AAAAGGGAGAATTGCTGATATATAACATCCATCAGAATGCCGTAAATATCGTGTTGTTTTTGTTTGTAGGCAGCATTTCCAATTCGCACCGGGGCACTATCTTCATATCCCGAAAGATGCGTAAGTATCCGCTCTCCCAGATTTTTTTCCTTGTTAATGCCATACATAATCTGCATTTTTTCATCTTTGTCTGAAACTACGTCGATGATAAAATTCAGAAATCGCTGTGCACTGTTTAAATGGCCTATTTTGGTCATAATTTTAATAACCATGGAAGCATCGCGAAGCCAGCAAAAACGGTAATCCCAATTGCGGATTTCACCAATTGTTTCGGGCAGCGAAGTGGTTACAGCCGCCAATACAGCTCCTGTTTTATCGTAACTCAACAGTTTCAGAACCAATGCGCTTCGCAGAATTTCTTCATTGTAATCGCTAAAACGATGGGTGTCTTCGGCCCAGTTCAGCCAGTAAACTTTTGTGCGCTGTAACTTCAGGTACGAACGTTCGATTGTTTGTTTTAAAAGTTTCTGGTTGTAGCTTATTAAAAAATGGGCATCTTTTTCCAACTCCATTTCTTCTCCATTCACAACCTTTTCCATTTCAAGGTTTGTGTAAAGATAAAGGGAATCATAAGCTCCTGTGCGTGTAAAACTTTTTACGTATTCTTTCCGAACCTCGGTGATGGTTTTCCGCTCGGCATATTCCAAACGCGGGTCATAGTGTATTTTGAACTTCGGTTTACCTGATTTTAGTTTAATGTAACGAATTACATCAGGAGGTGAGTAAACCTGCTTTTGTCCGTTGTGATAGTGGTACCGGGGCATAAAATCCAATACCTCAAAACTGTCTGTACCATTTGAATAAATGGTTGATAAAATATTGGTTTTTGGCAAATATCGTTGGGTGTAGTGGTAATCTTCATCTGTAACAAATTCAAAACTTCCGCCTTTTTCTTTATCCAGTATTTTTGCAAAAACTGAGGCCGAATCGAAAACAGGAAGGCATAGCCATTCCAATGCCCCTGATTTTGAAATTAATGCCGCGCTTTTTCCATTTCCAATAATTCCGTAATCCAGATTTGTCATTATTATTTCTGTTTCTTTTTGATTAACTTTGGAAAAATACGAGTATAAACAAGTATTTATTGACGAACAAATATAGAAAAACTATGAGTCGATTTTTAATTATTTCAAACCGTTTACCGGTACAGATAAATATTTCGGGAGAAAACGTTGAGGTGACACCAAGTGTTGGAGGGCTTGCCACTGGTATGATTTCAGTAAGTCAATCTTTTGAAAGTTTGTGGATTGGCTGGTCGGGAGTTGACAAAAATGAACTTTCAGCCAGTCAGGTAAAAAAAGTAAACAAAGCCCTGAAAAAAGAAGAATGTGTTGATGTAAATCTCACGGATGAGGAGGTAGAACTTTATTACGAAGGTTTCAGTAATAAAACAATATGGCCTTTGTTTCATTATTTTACCCAGTTTGTGGAATATGAAGAAGAACAATGGCAGGCATATAAGCGGGTAAATCAGAAATTTGCCAACGTTATTGCTGAAAATATGGAAGGGGTGGATAAAATCTGGGTGCACGATTACCACTTGCTGCTGCTTCCGCAAATGATTAAAGAAAAATTTCCGGATGTAACCATCGGTTTCTTTTTGCACATTCCGTTTCCGTCTTATGAATTATTCAGAATTCTTCCATGGCGGAATGAAATTATAAATGGAATGTTGGGAGCCGATTTACTGGGTTTTCACACGTTCGATTACGAACGCCATTTTATGAGCTCGGTGCGCCGGTTGTTGGGTTACGATATTAATATTAATGAAATTAATATGCCCAAGCGGATTGTGAAAGTGGATAATTTTCCCATGGGAATTGACTACGATAAATTTCATAATTCAGCTTTGGAATCGCAAAAACGCTCGGTGCGCGACAAATCGGAAGTAAGAAAGGAACTGGAGCGTTATTATCTGCTTTATCCCGAAATGAAGTTTATTCTTTCCATTGACCGTCTTGATTATACCAAAGGACTGATTAACCGTTTGCAGGCATTCGAATATTTCCTTCAGGAATACCCGGAATACCGAGATAAAGTAACTTTGGTTCTGCTGGCAGTCCCGTCGCGCATTGGCGTTGACCAATACCAGCAAATGAAAAGCGAAGTGGATGAAATTGTGGGACGAATTAACGGAGAGTATTCTACTATTAACCGCACACCAATCTGGTATTTTTACCGTTCCATGCCTTTTGAGAATCTGGTTGATTTGTACAACTACTGCGAAATTGCACTTATAACTCCTGTACGGGATGGAATGAACCTGGTGGCCAAAGAATTTATTGCTTCCAAAACCGATGGCCGGGGAGTGTTGATTTTGAGCGAAATGGCAGGCGCTTCCAAAGAAATGAGCGAGGCCCTGATTATTAATCCGAACGATAAGGCCCAGATTGCTGCTGCCATTAAAAAAGCCATTGAAATGCCTGTTGATGAACAAATTGAGCGGAACACTTATCTCCAAAAACGATTAAAACGCTATAATATTGAAAAATGGGCTAATGATTTCCTAAACGCTTTGGATCAGGTTCGCCAAAACGAACAAAATTACCTGGCTAAAAAATTAACTTCATCCTCGAAAAATAAAATAGTAAAAGATATTTGTGAATCTGATAACCGTATTTTCTTTCTGGATTACGATGGAACATTAACCGGTTTTGAAGATAATCCGAAACATGCCCGGCCCGATAAAGAATTATATGATTTACTGGACAATCTGGCAAAAAATCCCAAAAACAGGGTGGTGCTCATCAGTGGTCGCGACAAGGAGACTTTTGAGGAGTGGTTTGGCGACAAACCTTATACTTTAATTGTGGAGCACGGCGTTTGGTACCGCTCTGCCGGTAGCGACTGGGAAATGATTGAACCACTGGACGATTCGTGGAAAGAAAGCATCCGTTCTGCTTTAGAGTTTTATGTTGACCGCACACCGGGTTCCTTCATCGAGGAAAAAAATTACAGCCTTGTTTGGCATTACCGCAAATCAGATCCGGAACTGGGACTTAACCGCGCCATCGAACTGAAGGATGAAATGACCAGTTTGGTGGCAAATCTTAACCTCGAAATAATGGAAGGGAATAAAGTGATTGAGATAAAAAACAGGGGTATTAACAAAGGGCGTGCTGCGCTAAAAGTACTTCATTCTCAGCCTGCCGACAAGATTTTAGCTATAGGAGATGATTGGACTGATGAGTTTCTGTTTTCAGAATTGCCCGCTGAAGCAGTTACTATTAAAGTGGGAATGGCCCAAACAGTTGCAGGTTACAAAGTGGAAAATTTTGAAGAAGTGCGCAGTTTGTTGCAAAAACTGGCATGTGACGATTATACTTCGCACGGGATAAAATATGCCAACTGAATTTAGTTTGCAGTTGGCAACAGTGCAGTTGGCAAAAGGACTTGCCAACTGCCAATTGCATTTTTTTATGGTGCCCAGAACAAGACGAAATTTAAATTTCTTATGCTCTTAAAATCAGCTTGTTGTATGAGTCAATAAATTTTGTTCTCGATAAAGTCTCTCTTTTATTTAAAAGTATCTTATTAATTTCAAAGATAGCAATAACAAATCAAATCATCATAAATTATTTGGAATAGTAGTGAGAAGATTATACCTCTTTCCCCAATATGCCTTTTTATCAATGATTTACAATGTTGTCAAAATTGTGGTTCACCGTTTAGTTCACATTTAAAGAACGCAACAATTTTTTGTGCTTTTCACAGCATTTAAACTTCATAAAAATAGTTCAAAATTCAGTTCAGTCAAAATTTTTTAAAATTATTTTTTCTATGTCGCCGACTCATAATAAATTACCAGGTTAATTGTTAGACCTATGTTATTGTTTGTTGTACTTGTGAGACATATTCCGATTTTACACAAAATAGAAATAACTTTTTGCCATTGAATTTAAAGTTCTAATTTTGAGCAATCAGCTATTTGCAATGTCTAAACTTATAATAGAAAAAGTACTTATTGAAAAACTCAGGCAGGGAGATCAAATGGCCTTTGAGGTAATATTTCACCGAACCAAGGGAAAATTAAAAGGTTTTCTGGTGAAGGTATTGCCTGTTGGTGAGGATGCCGAAAGCATCATCCAGGAAATTTATCTGAAAATCTGGTCTTCCAGAAAATCGATAAAAGCAAACCGGAGTTTTGAAACCTATCTTTTTTCCATAGCACGAAATATGGTGGTGGATGTCATGCGAAAGCGATTCCATAAACAAAAATACCTCGAAGAATTGTGCAGCCAGCTAAAGGAGGCAGGAAACGATTGCCCGGACGGACATCAGATTATGCAGTATTCTGAGCTGGAAAAGAAAATTTATGGAATCATTGAACAACTTCCTGAGCAGCGGCAAATTATTTTCAAATTAAACCGGATTGATGGACTGACCTACAAAGAAATTGCCCGAAAACTTGACATATCTGAAAACACTGTTGATTCGCAGATGCGCAGTGCGCTTGCTTTTTTACGGAAGGAGATGAAATCCTTTTTAAGCATCCTGATATTGGCTTACCTTTAAAGAATTTAAAACATTTCAGGTAAAATATTTATTTTTCATTAAAATTTTACGGTTGTTAGTTGTCCTTATTTTGTGCTGTTTATGCCCTGTGTATTAAAAAAATATTAAAAAATCGGACTTAACGGTCACGGAAAAAACGTTTTCAAACGTATTTAAGGGTGTAAGCAGAATTATTAAAAAACGAATGAATTTAGAACCCGATTATATTATCAATAAGTTTATTTCAGGGAAAAGACTGACAGAGGAGGAATTTGC
>JAHYIT010000220.1 GCA_019429205.1 Mariniphaga sp.
ATAGCTGTATTTAACCCCACCCTGTACATCCATGTTGTTACTTTCGACTCATTCCGGAAAGTAGGATACGATCTCCACAACTGCGCAACAATCTCCTGAAAAAGATCATTGCGATCTTCTTCGGCATCGCAATACATATTACAAACTTTATGAATAATGCCCTGATTTTCGCTAATTGTACTTAAGAATTCCTTTTCCAAAACTGAACTATTGGTAAACAATTGGAATAAATTATTACATACTTGTGGCTATAAACGCTGAATTGTCATTCCGCCGTCAACCATTACCACCTGGCCCGTGGAATAGGGTAACAACCCCGTTGCCATGGCCATGGCCACTTTTCCAACATCTTCAGGCATTCCCCAGCGTTTTTGAAGGGTTAGTCCCTGTTCAAAAAGCCGGTCGTATTTTTCAGTAACACCTGCTGTCATGTCTGTTGCTATTACCCCTGGTTGAATTTCATAAACCGGAATATCGAATTCGCCTAAACGGGCTGCCCAGAGTTTGGTAGCCATGGCAATTCCTGCTTTGGAGATGCAATACTCGCCCCGGTTTGTTGAAGCAATAGTTGCCGAAACCGATGAAACATTGATGATGCAACATTCAAATTCAGGATTTTCTTTTTTGATTTCCGCCATGTGGTTGGCAAAAAGCTTTGTCAGAAAATAAGGGCCTTTCAGATTGATATTCAGCACTTCGTCGAAAAACTCTTCAGATGCTTCCAGAATGTCTTTTCGCTCGCGGGGCGCAATTCCGGCGTTGTTCACCAGCACGTTAAGCTGTCCGAATTTTCCGGTTACCGTTTGGTAAATTCTTTGCCTGTCTTCTTTTTTCGAAACATCTCCCTGCGCATAAATCACTTCCACTTCAAATTCTTTCAGTTCATCCAAAACATGCTGAACTGATTCCTGTGGCCTCACTCCGTTAATAGCCAGATTAAATCCGGCATTGGCCAGTTCTCTGGCAATTCCCAGTCCAATGCCGCGCGAACCTCCGGTAATAAGTGCTGTTTTATTCATATTTTGTGTTTTAATTCTGAAAACCGTTTACTTCGACTGAATACTGCGACTGAATACTGCAACTTCTTACTGTGACTGATTACTGCGACTGAAAACTGTTCACTGCGACTGCTCACTGTATCTCCGGTATTTCCACCCACGTTTTTTTTGCCCAGCTTTCCAGTCCTTTTTCGGCTAGTTGAACGCCTTTGGCGCCTTCGAGCAGGTTCCACGGGAAAGGTGCGTCTTTCACCACATGTTTCAAAAAAAGTTCCCACTGGGCTTTGAAAGCATTGTCGTAATGTTCCTGTTCCGGAACTTTGCTCCAGCCTTCGTAAAAATTAATGGGTTGGGCAATATCCGGATTCCAGACCGGTTTAGGGGTATTTCCGTAATGTTGAGACCAACATTCTCGCAGTCCGGCAACGGCAGAGCCTTTGGTTCCGTCAACATGCAGGGTGAGCAAATCATCGCGGCGCACGCGCGTTACCCAGGAAGAATTAAAGTGCGCAATCACGTCGTTTTCCAGTTCGAAAGTGGCATAAGCAGAATCATCGGCAGTGCATTCATAAGGGTTTCCCTGCTCGTCAACCCGCTCGGGAATGTGTGTGGCACCCAGGCAAAATACGCCCTTCACCTTTCCGAACAAATTATCGAGTACGTAACGCCAGTGACAGAGCATGTCCACAATAATGCCGCCGTCGTCTTCTTTCCGGTAATTCCAGCTTGGGCGTTGCGCCGGTACAGTATGTCCTTCAAAAACCCAGTACCCGAATTCTCCCCGAACCGAAAGAATTTTTCCAAAAAATCCATTTTCCGTCAGGCGTTTCAACTTTATTAAACCGGGCAACCAGAGTTTATCCTGTACCACTCCGTGTTTTACGCCGGCTTCTTCGCAAACCCGGTAAAGTTCCATTGCGGTTACTGTATCGGTTGCCATCGGCTTTTCGCAATAAATATGTTTCCCGGCCTTGGCAGCTTTTATTACCGCATCAGCACGGCGTCCGGTAGTCTGGGCATCGAAATAAACAGAATAAGCCGGATCGTTCAACACCGAATCCAGGTCGGTGGTCCATTTTTCCACTCCCGACATTTCAGCCAGTTTTTTCAGCTTTATTTCATTGCGGCCAACCAAAACCGGGTCGGGCATAATAAACTCCGAAGCACTGATCTGCACGCCCCCCTGTTTTATAATTTCGATGATAGAACGCATCAGGTGCTGGTTGGTTCCCATGCGCCCGGTTACGCCGTTCATTATTATTCCTACTTTGTGAATTGTCATATCAAGTGAATTTTAAGTATGCATTTTTAATTTTTTCAAGATACTCAATTTGGTCCATTGCCCAGTATTTATCCGAAAAAATTTCAACTTCGTTGTATCCGGAAAACCCGGTGTCTTCAACCCAGCCCCTGATTTGAGAAACGTTAATACATCCGTCACCCATCAGACCGCGGTCGTTTACAAAATCTTTGGTAGGCACATTCCAGTCGCACACATGAAAAGCAAACAGGTTTCCGTTTTGGCCACACCGCTGAATTTCCCGCTGCAAATTATTGTCCCACCAAAGATGGTAAACATCCACTGCCACGCCCACAAATTCCGAATTGATTTCTTCAGCCATTTGGTTGGCCTGTTCCAGCGAGTTAATGGCAGAGCGGTCGCCGGCATACATGGGATGCAGTGGTTCGATAGCCAGTTTTACTCCGGCATTTTTGGCTTGTGACAAAATGCGTAAAATTCCTTCCTGAATTTGTTCCCTCGATTTTTCCAGCGACTGTCTTGAGTCGGCTCCGCAAACCAACACCAAAACCGGCGCCCGAACAAGAAAAGCCTGATCGATGGCCCACAAATTATCATCAATGGCAGCCTGCCTTTTTTCTTTTTTTACCGATGGGAAAAAACCTCCCCGTGCCACCGAAACCACTTCCATACCATAATCGTTCAACAGTTCCCGCATAGCGCTCAAATTCTGGCCTTCAAGCACATTTCGCCAGATGGTAATCCCGTGTATTCCGGCTGCACTGTAGTTTTTTATACATTGTTTTAAATCCCACGGTTTTGTGGTGAGCGTGTGCACACACAATTTTGAAAGATCTTTTAATTTTGTTGCCATTAAAGTTTGTTTAGTTTTCTCAAAATGGAAGCACCATTAAGTTTTGCAATCCATTCAATTAAATCCAATTTTTCAGTCTGAATATTATAAATGTTTTTGACAAAATTAATCATTCTTCTAAATAAGGCATACCATCCACTTAAAACAAAATGAGTTGAATTACAAATAGCCTATTCTATCTGTAAAATCAAATCTAAAAGAAATAGTCATGTAATATTTTGGAAGTCCAGTCCAGGACAAAAGGTTTTAAAATATTGACCCCGATTTTATTATGGATCGTGCAACAAGTATTATTTACACCGAAACCAAAAAAGAAGATAAACGATACACTATTTATAATCCCCAAACCTTTAATGTCTATAGGAATTTTCAATTTTTAATATTTGACCAGATGCTTTAATCAGAATTATGAAATTGATAATTACGGCCAATGAAATATTATAAACCCCGTAATTGAAAAAATAACTTTTTTTAAACTACACGATACAATGTGGCAGAATCGGGGTTCGTTAGGCCAAATGAATTATTAAAAGATTAATAAAAAGAAAACTGGTCTTTAAAAAATTCAACATCACGGATTAGCCATGACTTTTCTACTTTTTCCGAACGAATTTCTGATATAGCGACCTTTATGTCTTTTCGGCTCAACTGGAAAGGAAAATTGAAATGACCACCACACTCTCTAACCGATAATAATGAATTTCCCGCAGTTAAAATTCCATACCCTCTAAAAGCAGGAGGAATAGGTGTAATTCCTCCTTTATAAATTTGTATTGCTTTCAAATCATTGACATAGATAAGATGGTTATCTATTGAATAATTTACCTTAACAAGTATCCTGGCAATTGTTTTTTCATCATTTGAATAAACAATCTCAGATATTTCATAATTAGATGTTTCAGGAATAAATAACCGAATATCAGTAACTATGTTACGTTGGTCTTCTCCATCACATGGAACTGAGCCATATGTTCTTGGGCAAATAGACGGATTTCCTTCAAAGTATTTACCATATTCTGTTTTCATAGCAGCTATTTCATGCTTAAATTTCCCCGATATTCTCCTTTGCTGAGAGTAGTCCAAATCGAAAGTTTTTTCTACATTATTAGCTTGTATTGATTGAATAATAGTAATTAATGCATCAATAGGTGTAAAATTATCTGACGCACAAGATTCATTTGTGAAAATAAACATTGTGATAATTAATGAAACTATTGTGCCAATCAATGATTGTTTATTGAATTTAATATTTTCTTTCATGATAAATTAATTTAGCTTTCTTACTCGTTTGGCTTTTCAGAACCGCCCCGTTTTTTATAGTGGTCACTGGGTTCCACAATTTCTGATTTTATTGAACTCAATTATCCTGTTTTACCAACCATAAAATAAATCCAATAATTACTAATATAATATTCAACCCATTATATTTTAACTTCTTATCTACTTTAAGCAAGTAAAGATTTTTTCATTTGATTCTGCAATATTTCTTGATTAAAATTATTGAATTAGGCGTTTAACTGATACAAATAATAATGTGGCTAAAACCGTGTTCAACAGCAATTTGTTGAGTCCGTCTGCTAAAGCAGACGGTAATAAGAAGGCAACAAAATTGGAATTAAAGCATAAATTGCCGTTCACTTTAGTGAACGGATTTATAGAATGCAGATAACTAAAGGGTTTCAACCCCATATTTAAATATATAAAGA
>JAHYIT010000221.1 GCA_019429205.1 Mariniphaga sp.
CGAGCAGGGTTTTGCGAATGGCTACGCTGGCATTGTCGGTATTACTCAAAAAGGTGTTTTTTATCACCACGCCTGCCTTGCCGCCTGCTTTCAGAATCTTTATAAAGTGCTGCAAAAACAGCGAAGCGGTTTCGCCGGTTTTAATGGGGAAGTTTTGCTGCACTTCGGCGCGTTCCTTTCCGCCGAAGGGCGGATTGGCCAGCACCACATCGTAGCGGTCTTTTTCCTGAATGTCGGCCAGGTTTTCGGCCAGGGTGTTGGTGTGTATAATGTTGGGGGCTTCTATGCCATGCAAAATCATATTCATAATGCCGATAATGTAGGCCAGCGATTTTTTCTCCTTGCCGTAAAAGGAGCGTTTTTGCAGGATTTCGGTTTCTTTGGTGGATAAGCCAGAGCCGCCATGCATGGCAGCTTTACTCGATTTCAGGTAATTGAAGGCTTCGCAGAGGAAGCCGGCCGAACCACAGGCCCCGTCGTATATTTTGTCGCCGATTTGCGGGGCAACCACTTTTACAATGGTGGTTATGAGCGGCCGGGGGGTGTAGTATTCGCCGCCGTTTCGCCCTGCACTGCCCATGTTTTTTATTTTGGATTCGTACAGGTGGCTCATCTCGTGCTTCTCGGCATGGGTGCGAAAACGCAGCTCATCTACCAGGTTAATCACTTCCCTGAGGTTGTAACCGCTTTGGAGGCGGTTTTTCAGCTCACTGAAAATTTCGCCGATCTTGTATTCGATGGTATCTGCCCCCAGTGCCGAAAGCTTGAAGCTTTTCAGGTAAGGAAACAGTTTGTTGTTAACAAAGTCGTTGAGGTCATCGCCGGTGAGGGCGTTATGGTCAATTTTCAAAACCCCGTTTCCGTTTTTGATTTTTGGGGCCGCCCATTTTGTCCAGTGGTAATCGGGGTCAATAATAGGGGAGTAGGTCTTTCCGGTCAGCTCGGCAGCCGTGGCACGGTCGCGCTCCAGGTCGTCGAGATACTTCAGAAATAAAACCCAGCTGGTTTGTTCCACATAGTCCAGCTCGCTGCTGCAACCCGCGTCCTTATGTAAAATATCGTCGATGTTCTTAAAAGTCTGTTCAAACATTTTTATAATCCTGTATTAATTGGTCCATTCAAAAACCAAAAGTATCAATTTTCGGTGGGGTAGGTGAAAGAAAAGTGGTGTTTTGGCAACCATACACAAAACAAGGTTCGGGAACTCCTCGGTGGGAAAAATCGGGATGAACTGTGCAGAACACTGAGAGGTCTATTTATTGGCGGTAGTGTTTTATTTAGATTTTGGTTTCAATCCATCTCTTTGTTGGACCCTTCCGGATTTCCTTCTCTGCACCATGAAGAAATCGAAAATGGATTCAGTTCTTTGTCTATGCCCCCCTTGTAATTCATTTTTTTCTGGGTTAATAATTTGAGTGTTATCAGTGGTTTGTCCCTACCGCAAATTAAAAAATAAAACCAAATAATCAGTAAATCAATGATCATATTTTAAACATTTGCGTTAGCAAAGGATTTTCGGGGCGGGTTTGCAAATAATTTGAAAGCCGGTGGGGTAGAGGAAGCTATCGCGCTTTTGAAAAATTTGACTTGCTTCAAGGAAGTTAATGTGTGCGGTTTTTTTTTCTTTTTTGGCAATCAAAAAAATAAATTGAAAAGGATTTGTTGCAACTTTCCCGCAGAATTTCTCGTCTTAAATTCATAAAAGTAATTTTCTTCACCCACAGGAACGAATAATATATTACGCTAAATTTGTTAACATCAATGTTATGCTTTTCATCATAAAAACAACTTACCATGAAATCGCTGCATATGCCATTATGGATAGGGTTCGTGTTTTTGATTACTTCCCTGTCCATTGAACCCCATGACCGCGACCAGACGGCCTACGTTCCAATCCTAATGAAAAAATCAGATCTTCCTGCCAGTGTTTTTATGCAGGAAGCCCGCGAATTTGAAACCCCAGGAAAGGTTTACATTTACGGGAACATGATCTATATCGTTGACCTTTTCAAGGGAATCCATATCATTGACAACCAGGACGCTTCCAATCCACAAAAAACCGGATTTCTTCATATTCCCGGCGTAATGGATCTGGCCATAAGAAACAACGTTTTGTTTGCCGATAATTCCATCGACCTGATCTCCATCGATATCAGCTCGTACCCCCAGATCAGCATCCTTGACAGGGTAGCTGAAGTATTTCCAGAACCCACCCCCCCCGACCTGGACAGGATTCCCTGGTCTTATTCTGCTCACAGAAGACCTGAAAATACAGTAATTGTAGCATGGGTTAAATAAAAAAACCATGAAAAGAAAAACAAACCAAATTCTTTTTTTGACACTGGTCCTTTTGTTTTCCTGTTCAAAGGATGATGCCATGCGGGGAGATACCGGCACAGGCGGTTCCATGGCCCGTTTTACCATTCTGCATAATTATCTCTATGCCGTTGACCATGAGAGCCTGCATACATTTGGTATTGCCCAGCCTGCAGATATTCAACACCTTCACAATCAATACCTGGGCTTTGGCATTGAAACCATATTCCCGTCAGAGAATTACCTGTTTATTGGGGCTCGTGACGGCATGCACATTTACGGTCTCACCAACCCGGAGCGTCCCAACAAAATAAGCTTTACTCCCCACTTTGTTAGCTATGACCCTGTGGTGGTTCAGGGCGACTTTGCCTATGTTACCCTGCGCAGTGGCCCCAATATGCCCTGGGGTGAAAATGTGTTGCTGGTGTTCGATATCAGCCAGCTCAACGCACCCCAGTTAATTGCCGAGTATCAGATGGCAGGCCCGCGCGGATTGGGTATTGACAATGACAGGCTTTTTATTTGTGATGATGTGCTGAAGGTTTATAAACTAGAAAGCAACGGTTACGATATTGAACTTCTGCAAACATTCGACATCCAGGCCATTGATGTAATTCCTGATGGTGGCAGACTATATGTTGTTGCTGAAGACGGACTTTATCAGTATAACTACGATGGAGAAAGCATGAGTTTCTTAAGCAAGCTAACCATCCCGAAACCATGAAAAAAAGTTTTTCAGGCCTGTTTTTAGTCTTTTTGTTCATTTGTGTAAATACTTCAAATGCAAGTGATTCTCTCAATGCCCTTCCGGCCGATACTTTACCTGCGTTCATTTTCGCTGTACAACCCATGTATACAGCAATCAATGGTATGCGCCTTGATGTGGATATAACCCTTCATAAGAATCACAGTTTGCAGTTATCTCCCATCCTGTTTTACCGCAACACCCTTTCCAGTGCCAATATTTCAGGTGTGGAATCCGACCGGCAAAAAGGGGCTGGTTTTCATATGTACCATCGCTTTTATCCCGGTGAAGGGCTTGGACCATCAAAATTTTACCTCAGTCATGGCCCCATGTGGCATTATAATTATATCAACTGGAAGGAAACCATTCCGGGAACCAATGCTGAACGTTACACTTCAATTCATAAGCTTGGATGGGATGTAATGATTGGAAGATATCTCATTACCAGCAATCAGCTGTTTGTGGACATTTACACCGGAATGGGTATCAGGCACTCATTAACAAGAACAGATGCCCAAAATATGCGAGAAATGAATAACAATTTCTCTAGTCCGGGTTATTCCGGTGTTATTTTTCTGCTTGGATTCCGGCTGGGTCTGGCAAGCGGTACAAAATTATTTTAATGTCATTATTAAGTGATAAACTGCAGAAAAATGAGAAAAATAGTAATACTCTTTTGTTCCCTTTTAATTTTTCCTTTCGGGAAAATTTTTGCCCAGGAACCATTGAGTGATTATCGTCATAATTTCCAGGTCATGGGGGTTCCTCAGCATCTTTTTCAGAATGGTATCCGCATTGAATTTGACAAAAAGCTGAACAGCCCCCGCCAATGGCTAACCCTGGCACCAACAGTTTATTACAGGGGGCAGCGCGGCAACTGGTTGTGGGGAAATTACAACGTTTACAGCATGTCGGGTGCCGGTCTGGAGGTATTTTACCGCAGATATTTTAAAGACTTGCCACAACCCAGCGGATTTTATTTTACCGGTGGTGGTGGTTATCGGTTTATTAACCAGGAATACCGAGGCGACCGCTGGGATATTTTTACGGAAAACGATTTGACTTTTTACAGATATAACAACAGCAGCTGGCAAAAGCATACACATACTTTCAGCCTGAAGGCAACATCCGGCTACCAGACCATCATTTCCCGGCATCTTATGCTTGATCTGTTTCTGGGTTATGGCTTTTTGTTATCAACCAACAAAATTCCCGAAGGCGTGGAAGTAACAAGCCAGTTTAACAATGCATTCAGCTTTGACTACACCGGATTTATATTTGTGGGCGGAATGAGGCTGGGGGTTGGCTGGTAAGATCAAACAATATTATTTCCACTTATCGCAATATCATTTAGTCTGCCTTTGTTGCCAACTTTTTATATCCCACCTTTTTCACCCCGAATTTTTAGTTATCCACCCAAAATCGGGCGTATAACCAAACTATTTATGTGGTTTAATTCCCCCCGCAATTTAAAAAATATAATCAGTAAATCAATGAACATATCTTAAAACATAGCGTTAGTGAAAAGTTCTGGCCTTGATTTTTATCATTTTTTAAAAGGCTGGGCAGCGTGTTTTTAAACTTTACACCAACAATACTATTTTAAAAACCAGTAGCATTTCACCTTCGCCCAAAACATTTAATAAAAAAGTTGGTTGTTAAGTAAAAAAACATACTTTTGCAAAAATTTAAAACCCCAGTTATACTATGTATTGGACGCTGGAATTAGCCTCAAAACTCGAAGAC
>JAHYIT010000222.1 GCA_019429205.1 Mariniphaga sp.
ACTTTAAACTGATAAATATGTACACAGGATTACTTCACACCCATAACATGTTCCGCTGGCTGGTATTAATTTTACTGGTGGTGGTAGTGGTGTATGCAATTAAAGGCTGGGCCGGCAAAAAAAAGTGGACAAAACGCGATAAAATTACAGGGCTGGTGCTCACCATTTTTATGGATGTCCAGTTTTTGGTTGGTTTAATTTTATACGCTTTTGTGAGCCCGTTTACCAAAGCAGCTTTTGCCGATTTTGGGGCTGCCATGAAAAATGCCGGTTTGCGGTTTTACGCCATCGAGCACATTCTAATCATGCTGATTGCCCTTGTTTTTGTTCATATCGGAAAATCCAAATCGAAAAAATTACACGTGCCATGGAAAAAACATCGCGCTGCGGCTATTTGGTACGGACTGGCTTTGGTTCTGGTGCTGGTGGGAATTCCTTGGGACAGGGCTTTGTTTTTCTAATCCTGCATTATTTTATTGGCTGCCAGTGCCATAAACATAAAATGGGTAGCGCCGCCGCCCATCACGTATTCGGTTTGCTGCCACATAAACGGCCATACTTTCAGTTCCGGAAAATCGGGGCGGATAATGCCTGTACCGGAAGCTACTCCGCCGGGCGTAAACGACCAGTCGGCGCGGTTTACTCCATAAGCTACAAGCAACGATTTCGACCCTACACCCGAAGCAAACGACGATGTATTTTCTCCCGGGTGGTGCCCCAGCATAAAATGCAGCGCATTCAGCAATAAGCTATTATCGAAATTCATGGGTAGGTTCTTATGCAAAAAGTAGTGCTGCATCCCCAGCCGCTGGATGCCCCAGCCATCGCCCCAGATGCGGATATTGTAAGGAACCCCGAAAGGATTTTCCTTTTGCCGGGCCACCAAATCATTCTGCAGTTTATGAAATGCCAGCAACAAATTTCTGCGAAACGCATCATCTTCCAAATCGTTAAAAATCCGGGCCATCATATATCCTGTAGAATGGATGTTGTTCATAATTTGGTCTTCCATAGCCACCAAATCGTTTTTATAGCGGGCAGCTCCGGTAGAAATAAAAAGCTCGACAGCGGCGTTGATGCGGGAAGAAGCCCACCGGTTTGACATGTCGCGTTCCATATCGTACAGCTCAACTGCAGCCTGAAGGCATTGCAGTGCCAGCGTGTCATTAAACCCTTTCAGCACGCGGGCTGCTGCCGCCAGTGCCTGTATGGCCGTATATTCATGGCCGGGATGTTCTTCGGTAAACACCCACCGGTCGTCGGTTTTTCCCGATTCGGTTCCGGTGCGTTCGTTTTCAGCCAGTTCCCCATTGTATTTCAGGCCGTCGGTCATGGAAGCGGCGTCGCCCAGCAAAACGTACTGGCGCAAGTCGTTACAGATAATTCCCCGGTAAAGCCGTCCCAGGTTTTGGTAACCTCCCAAAATGGAGAGCACGCCATGTTCCACCTGCTGCAAAATGTCTGGCTTGCCGTCGGGAAGGTGAATTTCCACCACCCGGCTGTGCTGGTCGATGGTGGTCTGGTCCCAGTCCACGCCAAACTCTTCGTAAGCCAGGGCCAGTGTCCATACTGTTCCGGCCTGCGATTCCACACGCAAATCGTAATCACCGGCATCGTGCCAGCCGCCAATGTTGAGGCCGGGAACCTGGTCAAACGGTTCAAAATCAGTTAAGGTGGAAGGCCCCTGCGCATAACCGTCGAAATGGTTGGTATCCACCGGCGCCATCAGCGCATCGTCCATGTGGCAGAGGTCGTGCCAAACGCGGTACCCTTCGTTAATACGCATGTGGCACATTTGTACCGGCAGAAAATATTCCAGCGTGGGTTGCCACACATGGCGGTCGTATATATCGGCATCAATTTTAAAAGGTTCGGTTTTGTAATCGCCGTAAACCACCTGGTATAAACCGGGTTTTATAATTTCCGAAAAGTCAAACTGGTAATAGTTAAAACGCAGATATTTCCCCCACTCTTCCGGTGTTGCAGTTTTCACCGTTTCAAATCCGCCGGTTTCCGACAAGCGAATCAATGATATTTTTTCAACGTTTGTTACGGCTTTATCCAATTCCACTGTTGCGACTTTTGGCTGGTTTATATGATACCCGACCTGACTGGTGTGCACCACCGGTTGATGTTTAAACCCGGGCACCACATAAGGCTCTACCAGCCATTCGATAGCGTTTTTTGTGGCGCCGGAAGGCACTTCGGAACGGACCACAAACCAGCCGTTGTTGTGGTAAAACCGACCGTCGAGCAGTTGCAACTCCTCTTTCATGCTGGTTATTTTCATGGTTTGATCCGAAACATCGGGAGCTATGGTAAGCATTTTCCCGGTTGCCAGCGGAAAGGCCTGCCAGGTGCCGTCTGCATCCTGCTGCATGGGTCCGTTGGGCTGGGTGGGAAAAAGGCCCGATTTTTCGTCCATGTACCAGGTTTTTCCAAACAAATCGCCTGGAAATAGTTCAAGAATAAAACCCACTTTGCCAATCCACTCTTCCGGCAGCGGTTCTTCCAAATCCACCACAATCCGGAAGTTTTTTCCTTCGCCAAATACCCGCACATCGTAACTGAACTCCAGATCGGGGTAAAAAATGGGATTGAAGCCTTTCATGTGACGGCTTTCGTCGGGAAAAGAACAGGTGATTCTGATTTCGTTGTTTTCGGGAAAAACCTGTCGATCACCCACTTTGGGAATGGGTTGCCACTGACCCGGTGTGGGTTCCAGCCTGATGTCGCCGTTTGTTGCCACACGAGTTCCGTTCTGGATAATTGCAATTCCACCCTGATGCCCCTCGGGATAGATGTCGTAAAACACCATCACATTCAACCCGGGCATTTCAAAATATTCATCCTCATTAATGATCAGCGACTGGGAGGTTGCGGTAAAAAAAGCAGCAATTACCATTGCCAGCGAAAAAATTTTATTCATGATATATGGCTTAGATTTCAAATTGTAAATATAACAACCTGCCTGTATAAATCAGAAGTTCAGGAAAAAATCTTTATGTATTTTTGAAATTTTCATTTGAGAGGGATAAAAAACTGACTTTAAATTTACAATTTGCTGAATTTTAATGACTCGCAAAAAATCACCCTTTTAAAAGGATTTTTTTTTTACATTCGCCATTCAAAAATGCAGTTTTTACCCTACAATTAATAAAAATCCGATGAGACTTGACTGGAAAATTATATTCATTTTATCGCTGCTCGTCCTTCCGTCATTTTTTGCGTGTGCTGCCTTTCAAACAAAAGAAGACAGCCTGAAACGAATTTTACAATCTGCCGCACCTGATTCCGAAAAAGTTAATTCACTGCTGCAACTGGCGAGGATCCCGAATCCGGAGGACAAAGAAAAATCAATTGGTTACTATAGCCAGGCGCTTCAGTTTGTAACAGATGAATGGCAAAAGGGTGCAATACTAGACACCATTGGATTATATTATCTTCAGTTGGGAAACAACACAGAGGGACTGGTTCATTTTCAATTGTCTGAAAAAATTTTCCTTCAACTTAACGACAGCACATGGCTGGGAAAAATTTACAACAACATAGCAGTTGCCCATTACTGGCTTGGAAACAGCATTGAAGCCTTGAACTATTACCAGAATGCATTACGCATACGAAGCGCTTTAAAGGATATGATTGGGGTTTCGAGAGTTATGAATAACATAGGATTAATTTACCAGGAATGGAACCTTTACAAAGATGCGCTTGTGTGGCATGAAAAAGCTTTGGAAACAGCCTATAATTTAAACCATGCTGCCTTAATTGCCTATTCATACTCAAATATTGGGAAGTGCTACGAAAACCTAAAAGATTACGATTCAGCCTTGAAAAGCTACCGTACCGGGTTCAGTTATCAAATTCAACTGGATGAACAAAACCTGACCAATTCATTTTTCTCTTTGTTTTTTGGCGAAGTTTACAGTAAAATGAATATGCCCGACTCCGCTCTTTTTCACTTCCAAAAAGCATTCGATTATGGCAACCGGATTAATAACAGAAACAGACTGGCTATTGCGAATTACAATCTCGGAAAAACTTACTTAGACAGGAATGAATTGAATTTGGCAAAGAAACACCTGAATGAGAGCTATTATTCATCTGTTGAGAACAATTATAAATCACTGGAAAAAGACAATCTTTTTATTCTCTCAAAAATTGCTGAAAAAGAAGGAAATATATCCGATGCACTTCAACTTATGAAAGAAGCCAGCATGCTAAATGACAGCCTCTTCAATACAGAAAAAATTTCCAAATTTACCGACTTGCAGGTCAAATATTTTACTGAACAGCAAAACCAGGAAAACCTTCTTTTAAAACAGCAGAACGAAATTCAGGAAATTACTATCCGGCAGCAAAAATTAAAAACCAGAATCCTAATCATTAGCGGGATTTTTATTTTGGCCATTCTATTTTTTATTGCCCGAAGTCGGGTCAAATTAAAAAAATTGAGTTCCCGACTCGAAAAATCGGAAAAGGAGCTATTAATAGCCAATGCCGGCAAGGACAAATTTTTCACCCTCATTGCACACGATTTAAAAAGCCCTTTCAACGGGTTGCTGGGTGTTACCGAAATTCTTGCAGAGAACTTCGATCAACTTCCCCCCGCCCAAACTAAAAAGCTGATTTTGGAACTCAAAAAGTCGGTCACCAATGTATATGCCCTTGTGGAAGGATTGCTGAGCTGGGCTCAAATTCAAACCGGAAAAATTGAATACCGGTTGGAAAAAGCAGACCTTTTCAAACTGGCAAAAGAAGTGACCGAACA
>JAHYIT010000035.1 GCA_019429205.1 Mariniphaga sp.
AAAATTGTAGAACCCCGGTTAGTGCCATAAAAAGGTACCGCCGAATGAATGCCTATAGAACAACGTACAAAAAAAGAAAAAAAGGGATTGCGCTATGCCGGTTGGACTTTGCTGGCAACGCTGGCATTACTGGCCCTTACTGTTATTCCTGAAAATGGATTATTCCGTGACCCGGAAAGCGGTTCGGTTTTGCATTCGCCGTTTTTCAGGGGAATTATCATCGGAATTTTGCTGATGTTCTTTTTCCCGGCGCTGGCCTACGGAATTACCGTAGGCACCATCCGCAACGACAAAGACGTTGCCCACCACATTGGCAAATCCATGAGCACTATGGGAGGGTACATCGTTCTGGTGTTTTTTGCCGCCCAATTTGTCTATTTTTTTAATTACAGCAACCTGGGAATCATTTTCGCCATAAAAGGGGCCAATACACTGCAAAGTGTTGGTTTGACCGGCATTCCGTTGATTGTAGGTTTTGTTATCCTTTCGGCATTCATCAACATGTTTATGGGCAGCGCTTCGGCTAAATTGGCCATTATGTCGCCGGTGTTTATTCCCATGCTCATGTTAATTGACCCGCCCTATCACCCGGGATTAACACAGGCAGCCTTTCGTATTGGGGATTCACTCACTAACCTGATTACCCCGATGATGAGCTATTTTGCACTGATTGTAACCTTTGCCGAAAAATACGACAAACGCTACGGCATTGGAACCATTATTTCCACCATGCTACCTTACACCCTGATTTTGGGAATTATTTGGATTGCCCTTCTGGTTGTTTGGATGATGCTGGGGATTCCACTTGGACCCGACGGACCGTTGTATATTGGGTAATGGGTGGCGCGGATTCCGATCCGCGCATTCCGGGTGGAGTGGTCTCCCGCGAAGCGATGCCTACGGCACGAATAGCTCATTTTTTTTATCAGCGGTTCGGAGACCGCTGGCCCTGGTCTTCAGCTACTTCCTTTTGCCATCTCCGGCAGCCTTCGCCATTCCCGAACCAAAAATACCGAAACGGCCATGGCAGCCATGGTGTCGGCAAAGGGATATGCAAGCCAGATGCCTGAAATACCCCAATATTCAGGCAAAATAAACAACAGGGGTATAAGTCCGATAACCTGCCGAAACAAAGTGGCAAACAAAGCAATTTTCGCTTTCCCTACGGCCTGGAAAAAGTGTGAAGCAACTACCTGAAACCCGACAATGGGCAGAGCCAGAATAACCAGCCGCAACCCATGAACCGAAATATCGTAAAGCTCACTGCTGTCGCTGTTGAACAACCGGACAATAGAACCGGGAATAGTTTCAATGAATACAAAAGCGGCAACGGCAATAATGGTAGCTGCAATTAACGAAAGGCGCAACGCCTCTTTTACCCTTTCAACGGATTTGGCCCCGTAATTGAACCCTATAATGGGCTGAGATGCCATATTTATAGCAACGATTGCCATAATTACCAAAGACACCACCGAATTGACAATCCCCATAGCACCCACAGCCAAATCGCCACCAAAAACAATCAGCTTTTTATTGAGCAACCCCTGTACAAAACTGTTGGCAATTTGCATAGTGAACGGCGCCATTCCAATGGCAACAATTTCCACCAATATTCCCCAATTAACGCGTACATTCTTATTTTTAAGTTTTATTACCGAACGCCCTCCCCTGAAATGAATCAACACCCAAACCATTAAAATAAACATGGAAATAACGGTGGCATAAGCGGCGCCTTTCACGCCCATACCGAGCCAGAAAATAAAAATGGGATCGAGGATTATATTTGTACCGGCACTAATAATCATCGACATCATGGCAATGCGGGCATTTCCTTCCGAACGGATAACATTGTTCAATGAAAAACCTACAACCATAAAAGGCGTTCCGGCCAAAATAATATTAAGGTAATCATTGGCATACTGGAACGTTTCTTCGGTTGAACCAAACGAACGCAAAATGGGTTCTTTCAGCCAGTAAGTAACCACCATGATTAAAATTGAAACCAGAATCATCAGGGCAAAACCGGTTCCCAGCGTTTGCTCGGCCCGGTTCATGTCTTTTTTCCCCATGTTAATTGAAACATACACCCCGGTACCAATCCCAATGAGCATTCCAAAACCCATCATAATCAGCATTACCGGAAATATGACGGAAATACCGGACAACGCTTCAGCGCCAACTCCCTGCCCGATGAATATACGGTCCACAATATTGTAAAGTGCATTTACAAACACACCCACAAAAGCCGGCACGAAGTATTTGAACATTAGCCGGCCAATGTTTGCATCCCTTAATTCATCCACATTTTTCATGTTTCGCAAAGGTAACTATTTAAGGCAAAACTCGCTTTTGGAAGCAGCCAGTATAAACCCCCTGAAAAATGATTAATTTTGCCGCATAAAAATTTCGATTTCATGGAAAAGAAAAAACTGGACAAAAATATTGAAGCGAACCTTTTTTCGGCAAATACGGCAACGGTAACAGCAACATTGAATGCGCTAAAAGAAAAAGGGAACAACGCTTACCTTCCCTTGCTGTTCGATTTACTGAATTCAAATCCTGAAACTGAAATTGAAGAAGGAATCATTTTTATTCTGTACAATTTGAAAATAAAAGATGCTGTGCCAGTTTTGGTTGAAGCGCTTCAAAATCCGAAATATCTCCCTATTCGGAAAAAACTAACGACTGCCTGCTGGGAAAACGGCCTCGATTATAAAAATTACCTCCCGGTTTTTGTTGATTTGGTGATTAATGAAAATTGGGAAACCGGTTTTGAAGCTTTTACTGTGATTGAAAATATGGAGAATTTTCCTGAACAGGATATTTTAGATATTGCAACGGAAAAAATCCGGCAAGGACTGATCAAGGCAAATGAACAGCAGAAATATTTTTTACACGAAATCCTTACTTTAATCCGTTAATATTCATATTTGAAAGCCAATTTTGAAATACGGATTTAAAATAGCAGTATTTGTCTTATTCTTTTGGATTAGTTTAACAGCCAGTTCACAGGTTGAAAAAGGTTTAATTCCATGGTCCAACAAATTGCTTTTAAATCCATCGTATGCAGGTTTCGATAAAAACTCACATTTTTGGAACAGTCTGCAATTTAATGCACAACCGGAAAATAATCTGAATAATACATGGTCGGCCACTTATGATACCTGGCTGGAAAAAATGGAGGGCGGTTTGGCGCTCAAATTTCACCAGGGACTTACCGGAGAATTGAACACCAACACTACCGGTGCAGGATTTTACTTTTCAAAACCTTTTGAAGCAGGCAAAAACGGGCAGCTTATTCCCTCGTTCGGATTGAGTTTTTACACTGCAAACAAACAATGGTTTGTACATTTTATTGATCGCACCAATGATAAAAACTTAGATCATCAAAGTCCACCGGGAGAGGAGTTTTTAAGATACTCGGGCACTCAACCCACAATTGGTTTATTATGGAACTCAACTTCTGTTGAAATTGGTTTAACAGGAATTTATAATTTTTACCAGAATTACGGGGAAGAAGAAATGCCCGAACAATCTCCCCTGCATCTGGTCTTCCATGCAGTAAAAAAAATGAAGGGAAACCGAAAAGGCCTGATTTCACAACCTCTAAAAACCAGCCCTGAACTTACGGTTATTTATGCCGAAAACCTCATTTTATCAAGAGTTGGGGTGCGTATGGAAAGAACCAGCCATCAGTTTGGTGCTTTTGCTCAAAATAATTTCAGCGACAACATTCATGGAATTGGCGGCGTTTTTGGTTGGAAAATCAATAATTTACGAATCAATTTTTCTGCCGGAGGAAGCAATTCCATTCCGGCAAAAAAAACCGGCGTTTTTGGTGAAGCAAATATTGGGCTAATCATTCCTTACATCCAAATCAACGAAAAAAACCCATGGGCGCCGCCCCCGACGTTGTATTAATTTTGTTTCTTTACCCGGCCTTTTAAAAACTGAGTTGAATGCGTCACTGGATTTTTATTTTGCTGTTTGTTTTATACTCCGGAACCCTCCCGGCTCAGGATTCCGGGTTTTCCCAGTTTTTTGCCAATCCGCTGTACCTGAATCCCGCATTCGCCGGCACCACCGAACTTCCGCGCATGGCACTCAACTACCGTAACCAATGGCCACAAAAAGGCGCTACTTATACTACTTATTCCTTTTCATACGATCAACTTCTGAAGAACTCAAACGCCGGGCTGGGGTTTCAGGCTACGCGCGACCAGGAACTGAACAATGTGACAAACAGCAATACAGCTTCGGTTATTTATTCCTACCACATTAAGCTGGGGTATGAAAGTTTTATGACACTGGGCTTGCAGGGAGGTTTTACGCTCAAACAATTCAACCTCAGCAACCTGGTTTTTCCTTCGGGAATTGACCAACTGAGTGGAGAAATTTCAGAATACATTTTGGCAGGTTATTCAAATGAAACAAAACTTTTTCCCGATTTTGCAATTGGTGCTGTTGGCCAGCACGGCGAATATTTCTGGGGTGCATCTGCTCATCACCTCACACGCCCTGATGAATCGGTTATTCAGGGAGACCAGAAAGGGAAAATTCCCGTTAAAGCCACAATTCATGCCGGCGCCAGGTTACACCGCTTACATCATGGTTTGCTCTCCCGGATTTTTACCCTTTCGCCAAATATTTTATACCAGCAGCAAGGCAGTTTTAAACAATTGAACCTGGGAATTTATATGATTGAAAAATCGTTTTTGTTTGGCGGTTGGTATCGAAATAATATTGATTTGAGGCCAGATGCGATTATTGCGTTGGCAGGGTTTGCACATAAAAAATTTCAGGTGGGATACAGTTTTGACCTTACATTATCAAAGCTTTCAAATTACAGTTACGGGTCGCATGAAATTTCGCTGATTTTCTATTTGGGGCAGAAACAAGAAATACCTCCCCGGGATAAACTCTTAATCCCGATGATTTAAAGCCAGTAAATTACCGTCTTCGTCACAACTACTTCCCCACCTCGAAAAATACTATTTTGAATTCGTTTTTTCCTTTTTGTTTTCTTCCAACTGCCAGGGAACCACGAACCTTTCGTGAGACAAGTGGTACTTAACACTTTTATGGAAGTACACCTTGTAGGGCGGGTAGTTTTCATAATCACTTCTATATCTAACAGTTGTATCCATAACACCCATGTTTACGCATAAAACGTGATTTTTGTTTTGAATAGTATTTCAAAAAATAAGGGTAACTGTTCCCTGTTGATTATGTTTTTTACCCAGGAAATCATAAAATTGAATCACCCAGGAATATGCACCAGATGGTGCAAATTGACTACTTTTCATGGTTCCATCCCAACCTCTTTCCTGGCTTTGAGACTCAAAAATCACTTCACCCCAACGGTTAAAAATTAACAATTTATAACCATCATTAACTATCCCTTCAGAATAAATCCGGAATTCTTTGTCTTCCATTTTAGCGGCATTTGGAGAAAAGGCAGTGGGAGGAAAAACCCGATCGAATGCAACCGAAACATCAGAAAATATTGTATCAGCACATCCAAAACCATTTGCAGCCGAAAGCCGAACATTGTATAAACCCATATTTTCAAATTGGTGCTCCGGTTGTTCTGCTGTTGAATAATTTCCGTTATCAAAATCCCAGTCGAACAATGTTGCCCCCTGGCTCTGATTTTCAAATTGAATAACCGGGTTGCTGATAAGCACATCGGGTGGATTTGCAGTGAATAATGCGACAGGAACGGGGTAAACAAAAACTTTCCCTGGAATAATCAAAGTATCTGAACACTGCGTAAGTGAAGAAACGGCAACTAACGCAACGTCGATATTTTGTCCCGGTTCAGTGTAAACCTGTGAAACAGAAAATCCATTTCCCGTTTTTCCGTTTCCCAAATCCCAGAAATAATTCACTGCATCGGCAGAATCGGTTGTGTATAATTGCATTGCCGCTTCTAAAGGCGGGCAGCCACCAATGGTATCCAGAGGAATTGAAAAAACGGGTTTTCTTTTAAAAGTTCTTAAAAGCGTGTCCGTTTTACAACCAAATTCAGAAACAACCTGTATCCCAACCTCTGCAGTTGGTCTGTTTAATAATTGAATACCAAGTGGTCCTGAGGTATTTCCGGGAATTGCAATAACTTCATCGTTTTCAAAATCAGTTAAATCCCATAAAAACGTATCATTTGAACCGGCAGAACCAACATAGCTGATTTCTTCGGCTTCAGAATAACAATTTTCTGCAGAAAAATCCAAATCGAGCGAAGGGATGGGATGAACAGTTACAAGATTTTTGATTGTGCCAGAGTTTTCGCATCCTTCAACCGATACAATTCTAAGTGAAATATCAAAGTTTTTATCTTCGGTGCCTGGATTCTGAAAAACATGCGATGGCCTTTCTTCTGAGGAAGTATTTCCTTCTCCAAAATCCCAGTGAAAAGAATCAATTGCCTCTGAAGCATTGTAATTAAATTGAACATCTAAAGGAGTGCAATCTTCCGGATTTTCTGCCCAAAAATCCAAAACAGGTGTAACGGTTACCGGAAGCCTTAAACTATCCACACATCCGTTTTCATCAACGACTAATTTTACCGAACGGTGCAGAATTCCATATCCCAAAGGAATTTCAAGCGCATCAACATTTATTCCTGAATGATACAATGTATCATTGGAATACCAGTCGAATCGGACATCACCTACAGTTTCTCCTTCAAAATTCAGTTTCAGGTTATATCCTTCACATTCTGCATCATCAATTTGGAAACGGGCCGTGGGTTGATGCTGAAACTTCATTGTTACGGTATCTTTCCAGGTACAATTGTGTGGATTGGTATAACTCACTTCAAAACTGTATCTTCCAAAATCGCTTACATTTACCACGGGCGAAAGAGTTGTTTCGTCCTTAACAGAAGTATTTCCGTTTAAAGGATGAAGGAGTGTGGTAACAGACTGATCAAATTCCAGGTTAAGTTGCTGCTGCAAGTTTCCGCACACCAGCGAATCAAAATCCAGCATTTGCATTTCCGGCTTCTGGCTCCATGCCACCACTGCTGCTGCCGAAAGCTGAACATCAGGATCTCCCGGCATTCCGCCAAATTCAACCACAAATCCTTCAGGATAATAATACCCATTTGGAGCGTCTCTATCCCCTTCGTTTGGTAAATCATTCCATGATTTTGGCACACTGCCGGGAGCAGCATTAATATGCGCATAATCCTCATCGTCGCCCCAATCTTTATTAACATTATTGGGTTCCCCACTGTTCCAAAACGAGTACCGTCCATTCACAGCATAACCGTTCTGGTAGGTTCCCTGCCAGAAATGAGTACCCGCCTCCGGCCCGGTAACCCACCGCCAAACTCCTTCTACTGAGGCATCACTGGCGCCAATCCAGCCCACGCCATCAATTTTTGTCCAGATAAAGTCATTTTCGATGGAGGAAGTAATGGTGGCAAGGTATCCCTGAAGCCCGTAATAATCCATATTTGCAGCAGAATCCCGTGCTTCAGTCCATGGAATACCTCTTTTCCTGATGTACCGGTAGAAATGGCCGGTGTAGGGCAGATAATCCGCATCTAAAAGTGTAATGGAAAAAGAACGTGGATTTGTGTTGGGATTATTTGAAAGATTTTGATAGTAAACCTGGCGAATGGCCTGTTCATAAATTTCAGCACCGGCAATTCCTTTCAGTTCAAGGTTTCCATAAGTGTTGTCCCATTTGACAGCGACCCCGGTTTCGTTGTAAAACAACGAATCTTCTCCTCTCCGGTAATTGGCAATGGAAATTTTTATTCCATCTGAAGCGTTTGAAATATTTAAATTTTCAATAGAAATTTCCGATGCAACAGCAACAGGTCCGTTGCAGTAAAATACGGTATCAGCTCCTGAATTATCGATTCGAATGGCCGTCCCAGGTACCTGGGAATGCAAAACAAAGGGGATAAGGAAAATACTAAAAACAAAAAACAAAAACTGCTTTTGCAGCATAATTAAACAGGTTATTTTCCCCTCCCGGAGAAATATTTCATAAACTGGGAGCGCTCGTAAACCATTGGGTCGGGAATATTTTTATACGAAAGCCTGCCTCTGAAATCTTCAAGACGTTTAAAATTCCACTTTCGCATGAACGTTTCCATTTCTGCAACCATGGCAGGAATTACATCGTTTCCGTTTATATATAATGTGGAACAAAGCTGGGCAACTTTTGCGCCGGCAAGAATTTGCTTAACAACGGATTTTCCATCGTGGATGCCGGTTGAGGCCGCTATATCGATATCATAAACTTCTGAAGAAACCAGTCCAACCCAGCGCAATGTATGGCGAATTTCAACAGGTGAACTGAAAATTTCGGAAGAGGTGAGTTCCAGTTTATCCAAATTAATGTCGGGTTCATAAAAACGGTTGAACATAACTACCCCTTTGGCTCCGTTGGCTTTCAACTTGTCAACCATACCAATAATGTTACTATGGTATAAACCTATTTTTACCGAAACCGGAATGGAAACTTCCTTTTTCACTTTTTCCAAAACATCCAGATAAAGTTGCTCAACAACTCCCGGTTTTTCGCGCCTGTCAACCGGAACGTAGAAAATATTCAGTTCCAAAGCATCGGCGCCGGCTTCCTGAAAATCTTTGGCAAATGTAGTCCACTCGCTGGCCGAAACACAATTCACACTGGCTATAACCGGAATATCAACTGCTTTTTTGGTTTCTTCAATCAGTTTAATATGCTTGGTTAGCGTATTGTCCCGAAGATAGTTCCGGATGTAATCCTCGGCTTCCGGATATCCGGCATTTTGCGAATCCTGCATTAACATGCTGGTAACTTCGTTGTTAATCTGTTCTTCAAAAACCGATTTTAAAACTACGGCTCCAATACCGGCCTGTTCCAGTTTTTTAATTTTTTCTACCGAATTTGTAATTCCCGAACTTGCTGCCACAAGCGGGTTTTTCAATTTTAATCCCAGGTATGTTGTTTCCAAATTTGCCATCTTATTCAGTTTAAAGTTGAATGTTTAATGTTGAAAGTTGTTCCAATTTATTTATTATCGGGAGCCAAAAATTTTACTGCCAACGCGCACAATGGTACTTCCTTCTTCTAAAGCTATTTGATAATCATCCGACATTCCCATTGAAATTTCTTTAAAACCCTTTTTCCGCGGAAAATACTCTTTTTTCAGTTTATCGAATATTTTCCTGAGGAACCGGAATTCGTTGCGAACCTGCTGTTCATCTTCTGTATAGGTAGCCATTCCCATTACGCCAACAATGGAAACATTTTTCAGTGCTTTGTATTCGTCTGAATCCAGGATTTCATGAGCTTCCTCTTCAGAAAGGCCAAATTTAGAGGATTCCTGCGCAATATGAAACTGCAGCAAACAAGGAATAATACGGTTATTCTTTTGGGCTTCCCTGTTCACGGTTTTTAAAATTTTAAACGAATCGATACCGTGAATCATATTGACAAACGGCGCCAGGTATTTCGCCTTGTTGGTTTGCAAATGCCCGATAAAGTGCCACTCGATGTCTTTTGGAAGTTCCTCTTGTTTCTGAATAAGTTCCTGGGCTTTGTTTTCGCCAAAAATTTTGTGCCCTGCGTTGTAAGCCTGCATAATAGTTTCTGGTGTTTTCTTTTTGGAAACTGCTACCAGTTTTACTCCCTCAGGCAACGTTTGTTTTATTTCAGCGATATTTTTTCCAATATCCATTTCAGTGTAATTTTCAGTCAAAAATAGAAATATTGACGGGATTAAAAACTGAAATCTAAATCAAATTTGAAAAGTTGAAACCGAACTTTTCAAATTCTTAAAAACAAGTGAAGAAAGCCTAAGAAACTACCTGAACAAATCTGAGTGTGTTCCGGTCCTGGTTAGTTCAATGATTTTTGTCAAAGCATTTAGCCTCCAAATAAGCAACCAGTCTGGTTTGATATGACATTCCCAAAAACCTTTATATTTTCCGGACAAAGGGTGAGCTTTAAATTGTTTGGGAAGTTTTCCTGAAATTTCCAACAATTCGAGTACCTCATTTAAAGCATTGAGATTATAATTTCGCCGGACACACCTGATGAAATCCTTTTCAAACCGGTTGGTAGTTTTTAACTTATACACCTGCCTTCTTTTTGAGCGAACTCATCAATTCTTTCGCGGAAGAATAAGAATTTACTTTTCCTTCTTCAACAGCATGGATCGCCTCAAGCGTCTCATCATTGGGAACATTTGTTTCCACAATTCTGGCATAGCGGGTGGATTTTAAAAATTCAACCATTTTTTTTGCTTCCTCCGACCGGGTATCTATTATTACTGTTGTCATAAAAAGTTTTCAATTGAATTCTTACAAACTTACAAAAAATTTCCAGCATGTTTAAATCTGAAAAATTAGAACTATACAGCCAAACTCCCCTCATCCAAATATTCCTAACTTTGCAGACATAGATGAAAAATGCGGAAAAAATACAGATTGAAATGAACCGCCTTGGAAGCCGGGGCAAACCCTTTGTTTTTCTGATGGATTTCCTGATGGAAAATCCGCTGATTTTTTTTGCTGAAACTTCTCCGAAAAAACTGCAATGGCAAACGCCCGCAAAAAGCTTCGTTTCAAATTCAGGAAAAAAACCCATATTGGAATATTGGAATACCTTTCCTGTCGCTTTCTCAGAATACAAAAAAGGATTCGACCTGGTGCAGCAGCACATTCACAACGGCGACACCTATTTGCTGAATTTTACTCAGCCAACACAAGTGGAAACCAACCTTTCGCTGGATGAGATTTTCCAAATCAGTGAAGCGCCATACAAAATTTTGTTTCCAACTAAATTTGTGTGCTTTTCGCCCGAGCCGTTTGTGAAAATTGAAAACGGGCAAATCAGTGCATTTCCCATGAAAGGAACCATTGATGCCGGAACAAAAAATGCAGAAGAACTGATTCTTTCCGATTCGAAAGAGCTGGCCGAGCACAATACCATTGTAGATTTAATCCGCAACGATTTAAGTCTGGCAGCCGAAAATGTTCAGGTTGAAAAATTCAGGTATCTGGAACGCATTCGCACAAGCAACAAAGATTTGTGGCAGGTGAGTTCAAAAATTACCGGCGATTTGCCAGAAAACTATCCGTCGAAAATAGGTGACATTTTGTTTTCCATGCTTCCGGCAGGTTCTATTTCCGGTGCTCCCAAAAATAAAACCTTGGAAATTATTCGTGAAGCTGAAAATTATGAGCGGGGATTTTACACAGGAATTTTTGGTGTTTTCGACGGCAAAAACCTGGATAGTTGCGTGCTCATCCGGTATCTTGAAAACCAAAACGGACGATTGGTTTACAAAAGTGGCGGCGGAATAACCTTTATGAGCAAAGCCGAAACCGAATACGAAGAAATGCTGAAAAAAGTATATGTACCCATTGGTTGAAACCATAAAATGCAAAAACGGAGAACTCTCTAATCTCTGTTACCATCAGGCCCGGTTTAACCTGACCCGAAGGGCTTTGTTTCGTTTAAAAGAAAAAATCAGCCTCGAAAAATTCATTGAAATTCCCAAAAAATGCCGGACCGGACTGTTCCGCTGCCGGATTATTTATGACGAAAAAATTGAAAAAATTGAATTCCATTCACATCAATACCGGTCTGTAAGAAGCCTCAAATTAATTGAAGCCAATGATTTGGACTACCGTTTTAAATACACAAACCGGCAAAAATTAAATTCGCTTTTTGAACAACGCGGGAACTGCGACGACATCCTCATTGTAAAAAACGGTTTCATTACCGACAGCTATATTGCCAACGTGGTTTTTTTCGATGGCCGGAAATGGTGGACTCCCGATACTCCATTGTTGCCCGGCACACAGCGCGCCAGGCTTATCCACGAAAAGAAAATATCCGTTTGCCCATTAACCCCCAAGGATTTACCCAAATACGAAAAGGCCGGTTTAATAAATGCCATGCAGGATTTGGAGGAAATGCCTGAAATCAGCATCGCAAATATTGTCACTTTTTAACCACAAAAAGATAATTAAAAAACCAAATTCCTCTGATCGGGTTAATATTTCATAAAAAATATCCAATTTTCAACAAGAAATCTTCTGGTTTTCTGGTTACTTTTGATAGTTGTCTGTAAAAGACTTTTTCTAACAAAACAATAAAGCTGGTAGTTATGGCAAAAATCTATTATGTTGGTGACTGGGCAGTTTTAATGGGACCCATATTTGCTGAATCACCCTTTAATTACGAATACAAGGGAATTGACATTTTCAACTACGGCGAATGGCTGATGAATGCCTTTCAGTCGTCGAACGAACACTATGTAAAATCGGTGCCCGCATGGGATTTTTACAAAATGGGACCCGGCGAATACGAAAAAATCCTGGAAGAATATGATGTAGTGGTTTTCAGCGATATCGAAGCAAAAAACTTCCAGTTGGCACCCAACTTTTTCGACCGCGAAAAAATGGGAAAAGGCATTTTGACCATGCCAGACCGCTGCCGGCTGACCAACGACTGGGTAAAAAGCGGTAAAAGTGTGCTATTTATGGGCGGCTGGCTTTCTTATTCCGGAGAAATTGGCAAAGGCGGCTGGGGCCGGACCAAACTGAAAGAAATAATCCCGGTTCAGTGCCTCGAAGGTGATGACCTGGTGGAAAGCACCGAAGGATTTTTTCCGGTGGCCGATCCCAAATGGCAAAACTTTTTTGGCGAAGTTAAATTAAACGAAATGCCTCCGATTTTGGGCTACAACCAAACCAAAGAACGCGAAGGGTTCGATACTATTTTGCGCATAAAGGAGACCGGCGACCCGCTGCTGGTTTACGGCGAAATTGAAAAAGGAAAAGTGCTGGCCTACATGAGCGACCCCGCTCCACACTGGGGCTGCAACATTGTTTACTGGGAACATTACAATGCATTCTGGCTCAAATGTCTCGATTTAATTCTCTGAATCAGAAAACTAATCTTTAAATCGAAATACCATGAACAAAACTTTAAAATTTCCACTGTTTGGATTGCTTTTTTTTTTCCTGATATTCTCTTGCAAAACACAAAAAGAGGTCACACCCGAAACGGCTCTGGAGGCTTACCTGACCAATAACGACAACTCTTTTGCCTGGGAATTAAACGACAGGCTGGAACTGAACGGAGCAATGCTCTACAACCTGCTGGTCACATCCCAGAAATGGAGGGAATATACCTGGCGTCATCAGGTTGCTGTTATTGTTCCGGAAGAGGTTAAGTATGACGGAGCGTTGTTGTTTATTACCGGAGGAAGCAACAAGGATGAAATACCTAATTGGAAAAAACCGGACGATGGAAACATTCAAATGATGCATTTAATTGCCCAAAAAAACAAAGCACTGGTGGCCGTGGTTTTTCAGGTTCCAAACCAACCTTTGTTTGGCGATCTCACAGAAGATGAAATTATTTCATTAACATTTCACAACTACCGGAATGACAGGGACTTTACCTGGCCGTTGCTTTTTCCCATGGTGAAAAGTGCCATTCGTGCCATGGATGCTGTGCAGGCATTTTCACAGGAAACATTAAACCACAAAATCAACCGGTTCCTGGTTTCCGGCGCATCCAAACGCGGATGGACCACCTGGCTCACCGGAGCAAGCGATCCACGTGTAGAGGCCATTGCTCCCATGGTTATTGACATGCTGAATATGCCCAAAAGCATCAGCTACCATGTGGAAGCCTGGGGTGACTACAGTATTCAGATTCAGGATTATGTGGAACTGGGTATTGCGCAGGATGTGAACACAGCCGACGGGCAGGAACTCACCGCTATGATCGATCCGTTTTCCTATCGTGATAAACTCACCATGCCTAAATTCATTTTCAATGGAACCAACGATGAATACTGGCCGGTGGATGCCATCAAACATTATATTTATGAAATTCCGGGCGAAAATTACCTGCATTATGTTCCCAATGCCGGACATGGTCTGGGCGATAAAAAGCAGGCCATTCAGGCGTTAAGCTCATTTTTTGCCGAAACGCTCCAGAAAAAGGAATACCCCGAATGTTCGTGGAGTTTAGAAAAAAACGGGCAGGAAATTGTTGTGAAAATTGATGTTTCAGAAAACGAACTCACTGGAGTTCTTTTATGGACCTGCGATTCGGAAGACCGCGATTTCAGGGACAATGAATTCGTTAGCCAGGCCATTGCAACTGAAGTAAAAGATCAAATTTCCATCGAAGTGAATTATCCTGAATCAGGATTTCGTGCCTTTTACATCGATTTGCTTTACCCCGATCCGAACGGAGATGTCTATTCGAAAAGTACCCGGATGTTCGTGGCAAATTCTGAAATAGTACTCTAAATCTCAAAAATTGAAACGAATTTATAAACATGAAGTTTATTTGCTTTTTTCTGATAAAATATCCGTAAATTGTATAGAACAAGTATGATAACCAAATAATTAAAAACTATGAAACGAAAACTGCTTTATTTAATCTTAGTCTTTTCCTGCACCATGGTTGTTTTGCTGCCATCGTGCAAAGAAGATGAAACCCGCCCGACGTTTCCGCTGTCAGCCGAGATTTTCCACAGTATTGTTGGAAAACAGGTTGCCTTTTCGTCGCTTACCCACAGCGCTGTAAGCTGGAACTGGGATTTCGGCGACGGGAAAACAAGTACCGAAAAAGATCCGGTACATGTTTATGATGAAGGCGGCTATTATGTGGCCACCTTAACAGCCAGCGACGGCTCAGGAAATTCCGTTTCCAAAGAGGTCAAACTGGCCATTGAACTTACTCCTTATGCTTTGCTTACCGGCGACCATACCGCCGATAATTACAATGGGAAAACATGGAAGCTTGCTGCTGCCCATTCGGTTAACGACAAACTTGTAAATTCTGATGCTTCTCTTTCATTGATGGACAAAAACATCGAATATTTACCAACAGGAGCTTTCGATTTGTATTTGGGATTGCCGGAAGCCTACAACGATGAATTTACTTTCTATTACGACGGAACCTACAGGCAAAATACAACTGATGGAACTTCATTCGGGGGAATCGTATATGCCATGGTATTGCAACAGTTTGGTTTGGCCAATATTACCAAAACCGGAGGAAAAGCTGTTTTCGGAGCTGATGCTTTTGCGCTGGCTACCTTTACTCCTGACAACAATGCCACATTCGTCTTTAACGAAAACGAAGATTTCTCCATACCTACTATTCCAAATTTTGCCACCGGGGTGCAACCACCTGGAATTCCTATTGTTACTTATCCAAATGTTATGACTATCGATTTTTCAGGGGCATCAGCTTTTGTTGGTGTTAGGGATTTTCACAGAAAAGTGATTGTTCAGCAAATTTCTGACAGTTCAATGCGGCTGGTTATGTTTTTAACCATGAGCCCTGATGCTATTGTTAGTCAGAATCCACTGATTGCTTTAAGCACAACAGCTATGATTCTCAGCTTCACCGTAGTTAATTAAACCGAATCAAATTTATCGATATGAAATTTCTATATTCAATAAAAAATAAAAGGAAGGTTCTGTTTTATCTTATCCTGTCTGTTTCATTTTTATTCATAAACGGAAAAACTTTGGCAGGATTAGTTGCCGGAACAAACCCGGCTGACCAGGGAACCATTAGAGTTACCGGAATTGTGACATCTTCAACCGACGGAACACCGCTTCCAGGGCTCAGCATTGTAGTGCAGGGAACATCGCAGGGAACAGTTACCAATTCAGATGGTAATTACGCCATTAATGCTCCTGAAAACGGAATTTTGATTTTTTCATTTGTGGGATTCAGAACACAGGAAATCCCTGTTCAGGGTAGAAGTGTGATTAACGTTTCTATGGAAGAAAGCATAGAAGCCCTTGAAGAAGTTGTAGTTACCGCTTTAGGTATCAGGAGGGAAGAAAAATCGCTTGGTTTTTCTGTGGGAAGAGTTTCGGGTGAAGAATTGACGCGGGTTGCCCAGGAAAACGTACTGAACTCCATGGCCGGAAAAGTTGCTGGTGTTACAATCAGTTCAACCGGTGGTGCAGGATCAACTGTAAATATGGTCATCAGGGGAGCAACTTCAATGAGTACCGACAACCAGCCGCTTTTTGTTGTGGATGGCGTACCTATGTCAAACACGGTGAACAATGTTGGCGGTTTTGGTAGGGATAACCGGGTTGACTATGGGAATGCCATCGCCGACCTCGATCCCGAAACCATTGAAAGCGTTTCCATCCTGAAAGGACCGAGCGCTGCGGCCCTTTACGGTACCCGTGCAGGCAACGGAGTTGTTTTGATAACAACCAAAAAAGCAAAAGAAAAAGGAATGAAGGTAACAATTACATCCAACAGTGTATGGGATATTCCGGTACGTTATTTAAATGTGCATACCCAGTTTGCTTCCGGGTTTTTCTCGTACAGGCCTGAAAATTTTGGAGGAGGCATTTTACCTGAAGTCAGCCCTACCGAAGGCACGGGCGCAGGTCCTGAAAATGATAAAGGATACTGGGCTGTACAGTGGCATTCGCCTGTTGATGCAAACGGAATAAGGGTACCAATAGAATTGGTTTCGTACCCCAATAATTTCAAAAATTTTATCAACGACTTTTCGTTTACAACAACCAACGGAGCTTCTATTTCCAGCAGTTCAGAAATTATCAACTACCGGCTTGGAGTAACCAACATGACCCATGACGGATTAATTCCGAACTCAGATCTGAATAGAAATAATTTGTCTTTCTCGGCTTCGTCAAAACTGCGCAAAAACATAACAGTCAGTACAGATATCAATTTCACCAATAGCTGGGCCAATAACCGGCCTGCTTCCAACCGCGGAACCAATCCGCTGCAATGGGTTTATTTCCATCCATCAAACATTGATATTTCATTACTGAAAGACTATGGTACAGGAAATAATATCAAACGGGTTTCTGGCGGACATGAAAATCCCTATTACCTGGCTTATGGCGTAAACAACAGCTTTGACAGGTACCTGGTTTACGGAAATATAATGGCTAACTGGGAAATAACTCCGGAAATCAGTTTAATGGGACGGATGACACTGAACAAATCTGACGAGGTGAGAGAAACCAAAATTGCACCCGGATACACAAAAGAGCCAAACAACGGAGCATACGGAATTGTTAACGGGAACAACCTTGAACGAAACATGGATATTTTGGCAACTTACCAAAAACAATTGAATGATTTTTCAGTAACGGCTTCCGCCGGTGGAAACCTACTTTACGCCAAATCATCCAGTGTCAGCAATTCCTCAAAATCAGGTTCCGGATTAATTGTTCCAAACTTGTTTACAGTGAACAATATTAGTTCAGGTGCTCTCAATTACAGCAATTACCGGAGCCAGAAAGCTATAAACAGCGTTTATGCCATGGCTAACCTGGGATGGGCCGACATTGTTTACCTCGATTTGACGGCTCGTAATGACTGGTCCAGCACGCTGCCTGCCGAAAACCGCTCTTATTTCTATCCGTCGGCATCGCTGAGTATTATGGTTGACCAGATTATTAATCTGGGAGACCAGGTGGAAATGTTTAAAATAAGAGGCGGTGCAGCGCAGGTTGGTAACGACACTTCTCCTTACCGGTTGTATCCCACCTATCAGGATGCAGGCCAGTGGGGAGACGCCATCAGGCTGGCCAAGCAAAGCGGGCTGCTTAGCCCGAACCTGTTGCCGGAAGAAGCAACTTCTTACGAAATCGGTACCGACATTCGGTTGTTTTCCAACCGGCTGCGTTTCGACGGAACCTACTACCAGGTGGACAACAGAAACCAGATTCTTGGGGTTCCGCTGGCTGCGTCCACCGGTTTTAGCGGCGTGCAAATCAATGCTGGTCTTTTACAAAGCACAGGGGTAGAATTTCTTTTGGGTGTGACACCGGTTAAAACAACCAACTGGAACTGGGATTTAAACCTCAATTTCACCAAAAACAAAACCGTTATCCTTGAGCTGGCTGAAGAAGTGGAATTCGTGCAGTTTTGGAGTGAAGCCAGAGTAAGAAGCATCGGCTATGTTAAGAATGAAGCAGAAGGACACGACGGTCTTTTGGGTAATTTATACTCACGCAAAGTGATGCGGGTAACCGACCAATCTTCTCCGTATTATGACTATCCTATACTCGGAAGCGGGCTGGATGCCGAATGGCAGGGTGAAGAAGAATATTCACTGGTCGGGAACTACAATCCTGATTTTATCATGGGGTTGCAGTCGTCGCTTACATTTAAGAATTTTACGCTCAACCTGACGTTCGACTGGCGTTCAGGGGGTCAATACGTATCGCAATCCTTCCGGTATCTTTCTGAAGATGCTATGTCGAAAGCGTGGCTCGACGGTTTGGTGCATCCCGGCGATTTGGGTGGAAAAGCCAGCCAGGCCTTACGCGACTGGGTAGTTGCAAATGAAGACAGGCTTTTGCTTACCGATAATCCCAGGCCCGTTGGGGGTCCCACACCCGAATTTGGAGGATTCCCGGAAAGCTTTAGCGGCGTTACCGTTTACGACGGAACATTTGCCCCCGGTGTAATCGGGTATCATGATGAAAATGGCAAGTTCGTTCTTCAACAGGAAAACCTGGGTGGTGAAGGAACGATTTTTCTGCCTTATGTAGTAAGTTATCCATGGGATCTTGGTGAAGCCAACCTGTTCGATGCAGACTATATAAAACTGAGAGAAGTATCTCTGAATTACAGGTTACCTGCAAGATTTTCCCAAAAACTGGGAATGCAGGATGTGAATCTGGCCTTGTACAGCCGCAACATACTGCTTTGGACAAAAGATGCCGGAATAGGTGTTGATCCCGAAAGGGCTTACCAGGCCGAAGGAAACGGCAGATTTAACCAGGGCGTTGAACGTTATAATGCGGAACCCTGGGTGGTTCCCATCGGATTTAAAATGAATTTTTCTTTTTAAACACTAAAATATTATCACCATGTATCGAATTAAAAACAGCATAAATATTGTTCTTACACTGGTTCTTACCTTTTTCATTTCCTGTAAGGACCTCGACGAACTGAATATCAACCCCAATGGAGTTGATCCGGCTACAGCAGATTTGAATTTGCTCATGCCGACTTTTATCACCGGAATCGGGCAGCAGGTTGTCAGCCTGGGGGTGGGCGACATTGCCGGAGTGATGCAGCACACCCAAAAAGACGGCTGGTCGGGCGGGCATAACGATTACGACTGGGACATCGACAGCAAAAGCTGGTCGGGTTATTACGGAATTCTCAGGAACATCGACGAATTTCACAAAAAAGCCATTGAGGGCGAATATGCATTTCATGAGGGCGTGGCTTTGGTCATGAAGGCTTATACTTTCGGAATGATAGCCGATCTCTGGGGAGACGCACCCTATTCTGATGCACTGAAAGCTGAAGAGGGCCCGGAGTTTTTTAAACCGAAATACGACTCCCAGCGGGAAATTTACCTGGGCATTCTGGCTGACCTGGAAAGTGCCAACACCCTGCTTTCGCAAAGCAGCGGTTCCTATTCCAACATCAGTTCAACACAAGATTTATTGTATAAGGGAGACGTAACCAAATGGCGAAAACTGGCCAATTCACTGGCTCTTCGCTACTACATGCGGCTTTCGGCTAAAGAACCCGGTATTGCGCAGGAAGGAATAGGTAAAATAGCCTCAGCTCCCGGAACTTACCCAGTGTTAACTCAGGCATCCGAAGATGCAACAGTGGGTTACATTGGATCATCTCCTTCCGATTCGTGGCCTACCAACACCGTTTACGATACCGACCCCCGCGGTTCATACTTTCGGGTAAAAATGTGTGCTACCCTGGTGGAAGCCATGCAGGAACTGAACGATCCGCGGTTAGGAGTTTATGCCAACAAAATTGAAATTCCGCTTCAAAAGGTGGAAGGAGAAAACATAGACCGGATTGTGGATGGAATCCGGCAGATTTCCCAGGATATTATTGATGATTACATGCAATCCTGGGGTGTTGGCGTTGATTTCGATCCTGAATATGTGGGAATTCCGCCATCTGTGTATGCAGCACCCCAATACAATTTGAATCCCAACCTCGATCAGGCGGTTTACAATCCGCACTGCTCGCAACTTAACGATATGTACAAACAAACCAGCGGCGATTTGTTGCTTATGCGGCTTATGTCGGCAGCCGAAGTTCATTTTATTCTTGCCGAAGCCGCCTTGTATGGCTGGGCTCCGGGAAGCCCTGATGAATATTATGCTGCCGGAATTCAGCAGTCGTTTAATGCCTGGGGTGTGGGTAACGCTTTTTCAGGTTACATGGGCGGAGCTCCCTATTCCGGGCTGGAAAGCATCATTCAGCAAAAATGGATTGCCAGTTGGACAGCCGCAGCCGAAGCCTGGTTCGACTGGCGGAGAACGGGTTTACCGGAATTACAAACCGGAGAATCGGCCAGGAGGCAGGCCCTGCCACTTCGTTTCTACTACCATTTTTCCGATGAAATATCGAAAAACACGGTAAATGCCGAAGCAGCAATTAAGCTGCTGGAATCTACCCAATTTAAAGGTGCTGACCCAAGCAATAACAGCGCCTGGTCAAAAACCTGGGTTTTGCAGGGAACAGGAAAGCCTTATTAATCAATTCGGTATAATAAAATTGAAGCAGGCAGATAATTGCCTACTTCAATTTTTTAATTGTCCCGTTTTCTTATATTTTAAAAATTGGAATGAAAAAATTCAGCATTATTTCAGGAACACTGTTCTCAATACTAATCATTCTGCTTTTAATTTTCACCACTCCGGTGAACCACACTCCTTATTATGAAAGCAATTATTTTGGAAAAAGCCTCCTGCGGATTGACAGTCTGAAAAATCAGAGCAGCCGGCAAAATGATAAGCTTCTGTCCGGCTTTTCAAAAGTGAACATTACTCCCCTGCTCAATCAGCCTGAAGAAAATTACCGGAAAGGGAAATTTACGGAAGTTCCGCTTGCCGGTTACGGAGGACGGAAAGGAAATCCTGCCACCGGTGTTCACGACAGTATTTTTGTTAAAGTGGCGGCGCTGGAAGCGGGAAAAGAGTTGATTTTCCTGGTGAGTGCGGATTTGCTCATCATTCCGCCCAACATGGTCAATTCTGTTTTGAAAATTCTTTCGGAAAATGGAATCGGACGTAACCAGTTGTTTTTCTCTTCAACGCATACACATTCAAGTCTGGGCGCCTGGGGAAGCGGTTTTGTTGCCAGACAATTTGCGGGCGAAGAAAACCCGAACCTTACGGAATGGTTAGCCATCAAAATAGCCGAAGCTGTAATCGCTGCTGAAAAAGATTTAAAACCGGCACGGGTTGCCTCGGGAAATTTCAATGCAGGTCAATACACCCGCAACCGCCTGGTTGGCGAACAGGGAATTAAAAACGACGACTTCAGTTTCATTTTTATCGAACAACCCGGGTATAAAAAAGCGGTAATCGGTTCCTTCTCAGCACATTCAACCACGCTGGGAGACGACAACATGGAAATAAGTGCCGACTACCCGGGTTTCTGGGCACGGAAAATGGAAAATTCAACTGTGGATTATGCCCTGTTTTTTGCCGGTTCCATGGGAAGTCAGAGTCCGGTGACCAAAGGGGAAGGTTTTGAAAAGGCAAAATTTTTGGGCGAAGCCCTGGCCGACAGCCTGATGAATCATCTGAAAAAAACAAAACCGGAAGAGCAGGTTGTTTTTTCGCAGGTTTCGCTGGAAATTCCCCTGCCGAAGTTTCAAATCAGGCTCACAACAAACCGCAACCTTTCTGAATTTATGAGTAAAAAACTGATGCCATACACCTATGGCGCCTGGTTGCAGGCATTCAGAATCGGCAATATGGTGTGGATTACCACGCCGGCTGACTTCAGCGGTGAATATGCGGTACAGTTAAAAAATGCACTCGCAGCAAAGGATTTTCAAGCGAACGTAACCAGCTTCAATGGTAGTTACCTGGGTTACATCATTCCCGGAAAATATTTTTACCTGGATAAATACGAACCCAAAACAATGGGTTGGTTTGGACCTTATATGGGGGATTATACCATGGATTTAATCCGGGAACTTACTGATATAGTTACAACCAACTAATTTTCGGAAAATGATATTCAGAATGGTACTAAAAAGTTTAAAATTTGGCACCTGGCTAATACTTACGGCCCTGGCAATTCTGTTTATTGTGTTCTTTATTCCGGCAATCTGGCGCAACCTGGTCATCTATCCAAAGCTGGATAAAGCGGTTGCCGAGCTGAACAAACTTTGGCAGGAACCGTCCGGCGTGACCGACTTTCAAACGTACAGGGGCATCATTCATGCACACAGTTTTTGGTCGCACGACAGTGAGGGGACGCTCCACGACCTCGTTCCGGCTGCAAAAAACAACGGCATCGATTTTATTTTCCTAACCGATCATCCGCGCCACAACCTGGATACGTTTCCCCGCGGGTACAGCGGATATTACGACGGCGTTTTGATTGAACCCGGAAGCGAGAAACAGAAATTTGGCGTCTGGCCCCTCGATTCTGCTGTTATTGACTGGAAAACGGACAAAGATACGCTGGCAAAACAGGTGGTTGATGCCGGAGGCCTGCTCGTTTATGTGCACACCGAAGAACCGCACAACTGGGGAAATCCATATTACCAGGGCATGGAAATCTATAATTTTCATACCGACACCAAAGATGAAAAACTGTTGCCACACATTGTCAATTTTTTGGTAAACGGAAAAAAATACCGCCACTGGGCTTTGCGCGAAATGTTTGATGAGCAGACTGAAATCCTGGCACTTTGGGACTCATTAAATACTCACCGGAAAATTTTCGGATTTTCCGCTGTGGATACACATGAAAACCAAAACATCCGGGCCAGACAGCTTGACGATGGCCGCATTCAATGGGTTGGGCCCAATGCCAAACCCTTCGATACGGTAAATGTTAACTTTTGGAACCGCTGGCTTTTTCATGAACCCGATGAAAACGGCTGGGTGTTCAAATTGATGATTGACACCTACAACGAAGGATTCAATTACGTCACAAACTACGTTCTGGCCGATACATTATCGGTGATGTCACTGGCAAAACACATCAAAAAAGGACATTTGTACACTGCGTTCAAAAGCCTCGGCGATGCCAAAGGTTTTTTGTTCTGGTCGGAAAATGTTAAAAAAGAAACAAGCGGGATCTTGGGCGATTCGGTGCAAATAAACCAGGCGGTTTCATTTCATGCCGTTTCGCCGTTGCCGGGCCAGTTCAGGTTGATCCACAACGGGAAACCGGTGGATATTTCTTCGGATGAAAGTTATGAATATGCGTGGGAAAAACCGCTGAAAAAAGGAGTTTACCGCATTGAATTGCATGTTAAACTAAGAAACAAACTGGTCCCCTGGTTATATACCAATCCGATTTATATTTACTGACAAAAAATTTATCTGCCATGAGAAGAATATTCATTTCTATCCTGTTTGTAAGCTTTATTGTACTACCGAAGTTAACTGCCCAAACCTTTAAAGCAGGTGCAGCATTACGGGTAATTACGCCGGAAAAACTGCTGCCCATTTCGGGTGGAATGGGAACGCCTGAAATGCCGGTGGGAAAACAGGGAGACCTGTTCGTGCGGGCGCTGGTGCTTGAAAAAGGTGAAACGCGGGTGGCCATTGTGGGCATCGACAACCTGGGCTGGCCGGCTGTTTTGGCCGATCGTTCGCGGGAACTCATAAAAGGTATTCAGCCCGAAAACATTCTGATAGGCGTAACCCACACCCACAGCGCTCCTGATGCGTATGCATTTCCGGATGAAAACGGGAATACCGGCGCCGATTTGGAATACCTCGACTGGTGCGTTTCCCAAATTGCCGTTGCCGTGAATGAAGCCGTTGCCAACCTGGAACCGGCAGCACTGAAAACCGCGGTGGGCGAGGCCAAAGGTAAAATCGCCTACAACTATTACGCTCCCCAACTTTACGATCCGCGTTGCGGCGTGATACAAGCCGTTGCTACGTCGGGCAAAAACAAAGGAAAAACTATTACCACGCTGGTAAATTATGCCACACATCCAGAAATTCTGGGCACCAAACGTAAACTTATAAGTCCCGATTTGTGCGGACCGCTGTATGAACGAATTGAAGCCAAAGCAGGAGGAATTGCCCTGTTTATGAACAGCGCGCAGGGCGGTATGGTTACCGCTGACAACCGCCGCGAAAACGGACAGGAAGCCAATGACTGGAACGAGTGCATCCGCATTGGTCACCTGATGGCCGACGAAGCCCTCCGGATTATTGACCCCGCGCCACTACAGGAGTATCCGGAATTATTCTGCTCCTCAAAAACAATTGTATTCCCAATTGATTCCGAAGAGTTGCGGTGGGTGTTCCAGCACTCCCCGGTTTTAAATCCCGCCAATCAGAGCGGCGATTTCAGCAAAATTTCTACCCAGGTTAACCTGCTGAATATCGGCAAGGCACAGGTGCTAACCATTCCCGGCGAAGCGCTGCCCAACATCGGCTTTTACCTGAAACGCAAAATGAAAACCAGCCAGCCTTTCCTGTTCGGCCTCACCAACGACGCCTTCGGGTATATTTTGGTAAAGGAAGATTTCAACAGCTTTGAACGATACAACTACATCAGCCGCACTTCGCTTGGCGAATTTACCGGCGATATTTTTGTGGAAGAAGCGCTGAAAATGATTGAGGAAAATCCGGGAGCAGTGGAATGAAATGATTTGTATTGGTCAAGGAAATATTTTTCTTATTTTTAAAAATTAAACAGATTCACAAGTATTAAATACATTTACTCAATTATTTACCAAGGTACAGATTATGAACAAATTAATTTTTATTGTCCTTTTAATTACCATTCCTTTTTCCCATTCTTATGCGCGGGAAAATGTAATCAATGTTGTAATTATTGGTTCACACCCCGATGATGCAGATAAACAGGCCGGAGGTACTGCATTGGAATTTTTGAAAAGAGGTCATAACGTAGTGTTTGTATCCCTGACAAATGGAGATGCAGGACACCAGATTCAGGGAGGGGAAATGCTTGCCCAAAGACGATTATCCGAAGCTCAGGAAGCTGGCAGTCGGTTTGGCGTTGAGTATATTGTTCTGGATAATCCGGATGGAAAACTTCAACCTGCCATCGAAATCAGGGAAGAGATTATCCGGATTATCAGAAAATTTAAGGCTGATGTTGTAATAGGACACCGCCCCAATGCAATGCATCCCGACCGGCGAAATTCGGCCATTCTGCTCCAGGATGCAGCTTATATGGTTATTGTGCCAAATGTTGTTCCCGACGTGCCACCTCTGGAAGAAAACCCACTATTCCTGTATTTTGAAGACAATTTTAAAAAACCTAACTCTTTTCAACCCGATATAGTAGTGGATATTACAGATTCCTTTGAACAAAAAATTTATGGAATGGCAGCTCATGAATCACAGTTTTTTGAATGGCAACCATGGATTGCAAAAACACTTGAAGAAGTTCCGTCAGGAAAACAGAAAAGACTGGAATGGCTTGCCGGGATAAGTAAAAGCCAATTGACTGAAGAAAAACGAATTCAACTTATAAAATGGTACGGAAAAGAAAAAGCTGAAAAAGTCAAAAACACAGAATCGTTTGAAATTTGCGAATATGGCAAAAGGCCTGATGACAAAGAAGTAAGGCGGTTATTTCCGATGTTGAAATAATCAGGATGCTTCCGGTTTTATATATCGTTCAAAAAACGCCTCCATCTTCTTTTGTGAAAAATCATTCACCCGTTTGGCGATGTCCATGGCGTGGGGCCACAGCGGTACCCGGTAATATTCGCAGGGAACACCCAGTGCATCCAGCCTGCTTTTGAGGGTGTCCGACTGGCTGATGGGTACCAGCGTGTCGGAAGTACCGTGCAAAATCAGGGTCGGCGGACACAATTCACTCAGCCAGGAAATAGGAGAAGCCTGCCGGTACAATTCCGGTTTTTCATCATAAGAATGGCCCAAAAATGCGTTGATCAACCGCTGATTCCGGGCGTAATCGGTGGTCAAATCCACCGGACCGTAAATATCCACCACCGCTTTTATCCGATGTATTTTATTGTGCTGAGAAACCCGGTTTTCCCAGCCGTAACCTGCCAGCATGGCCAGGTGCGCTCCGGCAGAACCGCCAATCAGCGCAATGCGGTCGGGGTCGTACCCATAGTTTTCGCCGTTTTCAAACAACCATTCCACGGCATCTGTCACATCTTCCACCGCAGCAGGATAAATACTGTCGCGCAGCAACCGGTATGAAACCGTAGCCGTCATATACCCTTTTTCGGCAAAACTGGTGAGGTAAACCAGGTAGTCGGAACGTTTACCACTTTTCCAGCTTCCTCCGTGAATAAACAGCAGCAGCGGCAACGGCCCGTCAGCATTTTTGGGCCGGTAAAAATCCATTTGGAGCGATTTCCCGTTTACATTTTTGTATTCCACGTCTTTAATCTCCTCGATGGTTTCCGGAATTTCAGGCTCCAGTTCAGCCAGTTTTTCCAATCCGATGCCGGCAGCGAGATAGGCCAGCGATTCAAAATGATAACCCACCGGAGGTTTTTCGGGAAAAAATAACCCAAGGGTCTGCGGAGTGATCAACAGCAGGCAAAAAAGCAGAAAGACCGCCAATAAGCCCTTCAGAATGCGTTTGAAAATTTTGGCTTTCATAAAGTAATATTTTTACCGCAAAGGAGATTGTTCGAAGTTGTTTGACGTTGTTTGATGTTGTTCGAACCCTCGAACCTTCAAACCATCGAACTCTTGAACCCTCAAACTCTCAAATCCTCCAACTTTCAAACTCACAAACTTCCTTACTGTCAAAGTTCTTTGTCGTGAATATTTCATAATTTTATTAGTATCCGATTTTTCCAAAAAAAACTGTTTTCTACATCCCTCATAAAAAGTTACAATTGAAAACTGAGACTGCACACTCCAACTTCTTCCGTCTTCGGTCTTCCCACTTCCTGCTTCCTACTCCCTCATCTCCTCCAGCATTTCCAGCAAATTTCGGTGCAAAACCGGTGCAGTTTCAGGTCCCAGGGAATTTACTTCGCCATAAGGTGCTTTCTCCCTGCCATAGGTGAACGGCGCTTTCGTGTCCCACTGGCTTTTGGGAATAATATAGCCAATTTCGTCGTTGGCCAGTCCGAAAACAAATTTGTATTTGCCCGGCATCATTTCCCGCACCGGCGGAACTTCAACCGGTTCAATCCCAAAATCGTTTCCCTCAGGCGCTTCCACCCCACCGTTAATGATTTCAGGATAAATTTCGCCCGGCACAGTCACAAACGAAACCGGCCCGAATTTAAACACCGCCAGTTCAGTGCGCATTTTCATCCAGCCAGCAGTTCCGCGGTCGAGCACACCAAGAGCGGTGCCCAACTTAAACAGGGTATTTTTAATGGGCAATTTCAGGGTGCGCACCACCAGCGAAATCCCGGCGGTTTCAATCACCTCCGACGGATTTTCCATGGCGTCCAACGCCAGTAAGGCCAGTTGGTTCCCCTGTGCTTCCGTTTTTTCAAAAGTGGGCTCAAACAACTCTTCCCCTGTAAACGGATGAATGACAGGGTGGCTCGGATGGGTAGTCATCAGTCCGCCAACTGCGCCGTTCAGATAAACAGCGGTACCGCCAATTCCTTGCTTCACCAGGCTGTCGCCATTAAAAACCCCCTTCTCCACACCTTCCCTGAAAAAATGGGGAAAATCGGATGAAACGAGCAAATTTCCGCTCCAAAGGGTTTCGGGGTGATTGCCCCAGGCCAGAAGGCTTCCGAGTGTGGTTTCGTGCTCTTTATCAATGGCTTTTATAAACCGCAGTCCTGAGTCGAAAACTTCGGGCATCCGGGTGTCTTTCACCTGCGGAATGGCTCCGGTTAAATCCTGCGAGATTTCCAGTCGGGCCGGCCGCAGGTTTTTCACTGCCGTTTCCACCGACTTCGCCGTTTGCTCCTTCACAAACTGCATATACGCTTTGTCCACCCCGCTGTTCAGCGGATGTTTTCCCCAGAGGCCCATCAAATCGGGCCCTTCGTGTGTATGCGTCGAAGCAATAATGGTGTAGGTCAGGCCCAACTCTTCGGGCAGCATTTTCCGCACATCCACTACATCATCATGCATAAACCCGATAACATCGAGGATGACAATGGCCAACCTCGTTTTGCCGTCATCAATGACCATTGTGCGCGCCCAGGTGTCGTCATGCACGCCGTTGGCCGGTTTGTTGTTGCTGAATCCGGCAATCCACACTTTATCGAACTTCCCGTTATCGTTGCCGTCAATAAAATAATCCCCGTCTTTCGGATTGTACTTGCCATCGCCGTTTTTATCCACCCAGCGGTCAGGAACTTCCGGCGTGATGGCTACCGCAGCGAACCCTGCTTTAAGTTCCGAAGGGGAATCGTTCAGAATTTTCAAATCAACGCCGTACCCCGGATGCCGGTCTTTCATGTTGGAATAGCTCCAGACTGAAAAGCCGACAAGAATCAGCAGCAGGAGGATTCCGAATATTTTGAAGAATTTTTTCATTCAAATTAAATTTCTGGTTAAAATTTGAATTAACGGCTAAAGCCTGTTTTCCTTTTGCACTTTCTGTAATCACCGGGCTGAAGCCGCGGTGTAAAATATCAATATTCTAAATGCCGTTCAACCTTCACCTTTTTTTACACCGGCGCTTTAGCCCGGTGGTTTAGTACGCTGTTTCTTGCGTTGGCTTTAGCGTTTAATTCTTTAATGAGACCCTTGTCAATCGTGGATTTCATTGCGCCAGGCTTTCCCGTAGAGACTCCCATTGAAAAGTCTGGGGTAAAATCAGATGAATAAAAAACAGGCTTTAGCCATTAATACTTATCTAAAGCTTACTTGCTGTTAAATCGCTCCATCACTTCGCGCCAGGTGGTTAGGATGATGTCGTTTTCCTCAAAGAACCGAATCATTTCCGGGTCGGCAAACATATCAGCTTCCCACGCCCGTTGCTGCCACGAGCCGGTAATGGTTTTCATATTTTCCGTTTCAAACGAGGGATGAAAAATGATTTCCGTCAAACCCGGATCAAGCGCATTAACCAGTTTGTAGAAATTATTTTTTACTTCTTCGTACGTATCTCCTTTGGGCACGCTGCCAAAGTTATCGAGGTGGGGCAGGTTATAATCGCCCAACATTCCAATCACTTCCTCGTTTACCGGGTATCCTTCGGCGCTGTAAAATGCAGCCACCTTTGGATTGGACAGGTCGATGGCATTGGCCGGAATTTTATATTCTTCGGCCACTTTTAAAAATACTTTCAAAAATTCAGGCGAACCATATAAAGTTCCCATGTGGGTGTCAATGTGCGTAGGGTTCAATCCCAACGCCAGCATTTTATCAATCTGCGCCCTGATTTCCATTTCCACCTCTTCGGGTGAGGCATTCATCACCACCTCCCGTACGCTGCGCCACATTTTTCCATCGGGGTCAATGAGCCCCGGAACTTTTTCAGCATCGGTGAGCGGCGGCCAGCGCCAGGTTTTCCATTCGCTGGTGAGGGTCAGATGCACGCCAATATCGGCCTTTGGAACATTTTTCGCCCATTCCACAAACGGCACCGCATATTCGCAGGGCATCATCACTGCCCCTGAAAGGATGTAATCGTTTTCAATATAAAATTTTCCGGCGTCGTTGGCTTCCTTGCACATCCCCAGGTCGTCCATGTGAAGGAGAAGCACTTTTTTGCCCTTCGGAAATCCGAGCTTTTCAGCATTGGTTTCACCCTGACTAAGCCCCTTCACCCATTCCGACATAAAAGATACGTGCTTAATGGATTTCCCTTCGGAAGTATGATGCGAGTAGGTAACATGAACCCTGCCGTCGCTGGTTTGAATGGCCGTTGGATAGGAAAAACTGCCTTTCCCTTTGGGTTCATATTCCAGATAACGTTTCCATGTCCAGGAAGCACCTTCATCGTCGGAAAGTGAAACAGCCAGCCGGTGCCGGCCATTCTCCAAATCATTGTTCACCATTAGCCAGTTGCCGTCGGTGAGTGGGATGGCTTCCACGCTGGCACCCGGGTTGGGAATATCTGTTTTCCGGGAAACACTCCATGTGTAACCATTGTCGGTTGAACTGCTGAGAACAACCCGTTTTGGTGCATCGCCGTTATCGCGCATGAAAGCAACCACGGTTCCGTCTTTTTTCTGCAACAGGGCAGGTTGAATATTTCCGCGGCCCACGATGGGCAGACTGGGTTTCCAGGTATCGCCGTTATCGTCGGAAATGGCCACCAGCGAAACGTTGTAGCCATCGGAATAAAGCGGCATTAATAACCTGCCATTCTGCAACGTCAGCGGCTGAATACGGCCCATCCAGCCCACTTCGCGCTTTACCGGGTCTTTGGCAGCTTCCACAATCATCCGTTCGTATTGCGGGGCATACTCAGCCCATGCCAACGCGGGCGGGTCCATTTCCCTGAAACCCTTCTCCAGCGCTTCGGCAAATTCTTCACCGGGTTTCAACAAAATTACATCCTGCCAGTCCCATTTGGGCGAACCGTCATTCAGATAGTCGGTTGAAATGCGGGTTTTCAGTAAAGAAGCCTCCCAGCGGTTGGCAATTACTACAATCCATGTAAGATGCAGCCGGTTTTTGGCATCCAGAAAAAGAACGGGATTACAGTCGGGATTATCGGGCGTATCGGCCATCACAAACGGTTTGCTCCACTGAGCTTGCCCCTTTTTCAGCCGGGCGCCCATTATCGCCACATCGTTGGCCGTGCGTTCTCCCGAGCCTTCGAACCAGCACACCAGTAAATCGCCGTTAGGTAATTCCACCACTGAACTGCTGTGCACATGCTTTTCCTGCTTCGGGAAAACATATTCCGATTGAAAAGAAGATTCACTCCCCTGCTGTGCAACGGATGCGTATGGCATCAGAAAAAAACAAGCTGCCAGAAATCCCAAAACGACAACAGGTGAAATTTTTTGTACGGAGGATCTTATTATAATTTTATCCATGATTTTGGTTTTTAAAAAATTCAATTTGAACTGTTACATCGCCGGCCATTTAACGTTTTGCATGGGTTTCAGCTCAAATTTCGACGGGTCGAGCACCACATGCTTAATCAATTTCCGGTTCCAGGTGTAGGTAACATGCACCATACCGTCTTCAGTCTGAATAACAGCGGGGTACGAATACTCGCCGTCAGGGTCCGGGTCGTTTTCCAGCAGCACGGCTGCCTGCCAGTTCAGTCCGTCGGAAGAAACTGCCACGTTCAGGATGTTCCGGTTGCCCCAAACCTCGTCCGGGTCAATGTGGTTGTAAACCAGCACATGACTCCCATCTTTAAGAGTAACTGCATCGGTTCCGGAGTTCGGGTTGGGCAGGTCAATAGTTTCCAGTTTGCTCCAGGTGCGACCGTTATCAGTTGACCAGGCCGACATAATTCGTTTGTTTTTGCTGCGGCATAAAATCTGCAACTTTCCGCCCGGGTGTTTCAAAATGCTGGGCTGAATGGCCGCTATTTCGGTGCCGTCGTTAATGGGTTCCGTACGCTCCCATGTTTTTCCCCTGTCGGATGTAAACTCCATATGCACCTGCCAGCCATCGTGTTCGGTACTGGTGGGACATATAAGTTCGCCATTGGGAAGCATCTCCGGTTTGTTTTTTATGGGGCCAAAAATCTCTTCGGGCAACCGCAAACGCCGCGACCAGGTTTTCCCGTTATCGGGTGAAATGATGAGCTGCCCCCACCAGTCGCGCGGGTTCGGACCGTCTTTGTAAAACAGGAACAATTCATCGCCGTAGTCGAACAATACCGGATTCCAGGTGGGATGGCGCAGACCGGAGTGCTGGACCCCATCGGCCACTTCAACCGGTGTGGTCCATTTTCCGTTTACAAACCGGCTAAACCAAATTCCCACCTCGGGATGTTTTTCATACTGGCCGCCAAACCATGCAGCAACAAGCCCATCGCTTGTTTCGGCAATGGTAGAGGCATGGCAACTGGGAAACGGAACATCTTCCGCTTTGTAAACAAATTCGGATTTAACCAGGGCACGCTCACCTTTAAACGGATTGTTTGCAAACAGATTCATGGCGGAAATCATTAATAGTATTGCAATAGTTGTTTTCATGTAAATATAACTTAATTAAACACTTAAATATCAAAAATATAATTAGTCAAAATTCCAATCTTTCATTTCCGCATATTTTACGGTTTTTATTATTGAACCCCTTACAGGGTTCTGGCTTACTGTTGCTATGTTTTCCGTAGATTGTACCTACGGCTAAACCCTTCGGGTTCTGGTCTGCCGACACTGTTTCATTCATAAGTTACGGTTGCAACTATTGTACCCTCACGGTTTCTGGTTTATTTATGCTGTTTCATCCCCTAATTGCACCGATGGCATTATTACTGAACATTACGGGTTCTGTACTAATTTCATTCTATTTCAGTAAAGATATTTAAATTCATTTGTATTGTTAGATTGATTTAATTTCAAAAATAAAAACCCTGTTCTCTTCTGCTCAATAATCCTGAAAGGATTGAACAACAATAGCCGTAAATGAAATTTACGGTTAAGCCTGCACCTTCCATATCAACCCTGAAAGGGTTGAACTTATAACAAATATTTCTCGTCAAACTCAATCCCATGTTCATTTAACAATTCAATAAATTCGTCTTTAAATGTTTTTATATGATGATGTTCCCTTTGGTTTTTTATGTAATTGATTAACATGTCTTTCTGTTTTATGTGATAGGTGAAAGCTCCATACCCTTCCTGCCATGCAATAAAATTCGGAAATAGTTTTTCCTCTTTAATCCACGCGGAAGAAGAAACTTTGATGTCTTTTACTAATGATGAAACGGCCACAGTTGGATGTATATGAGTAAGGATGTGTAAATGATTTTCCGGACCATTTATCTGATATAATTTGCATTTTTTGTTTTTCAGGATACCCCAAATGTAACGGTAGAGTTTTTCGGCATTATCCGGTTTGATTGTTTTTTCGGCGTTTTTTGTTGAAAAAACAATCTGATACAAAATTTGAGTAAAAGTTGCCATATTATTTAAATTATTGAACCCTTACAGGGTTCCGGTTTGCTGTTGTTATGTTTTCCGTAGGTTGCACCTACGGCTATTATTGTGGAACCCTTCGGGTTCTGGTCTGCCGGTACTGCTTTATCCGTAAGTTGCGCCTACAACAATTATACCCTCACTGGTTCTTGTCTATCAGTACTCTTTCAACAGCAGATTGCATTATACTAATGTTATTGAACCCCTTACAGGGTTCCGGGTTACTGTTGTTATGTTTTCCGTAGGTTGCACCTACGGCTATTATTGTGGAACCCTTCGGGTTCTGGTCTGCCGGTACTGCTTTATCCGCTGATTGCACCGTTCCCATTACAATTGAACCCCTTACAAGGTTATGTTCCAATATAATTCTATTTCAGTAAAGGTATTTAAATTCATTTATATTGTCAGATTCATTTGATTTCAAAAATAAAAACCCTGTTCCCTTCTGCTCAACAATCCTGAAAGGATTGAATAACAATAGCCGTAAATGAAATTTACGGTTGTGCAGGCACATTCAATATCAACCCTGAAAGGGTTGAACTTATAACAAATATTTCTCGTCAAACTCAATCCCATGTTCATTTATATTTCTAAAAATTATCTCTTCTTTGAAAAGAATTTTAAGCTTACAAATCCCAACAGAAAAATAACCGTTGTTCCAAAAACAATGGTGAGGTTGCTGTGGAACGGACTTCGGAAAGCCAGCAGGTTTTCGCTGGTGAAATAAAGCGGGCTGAGGCTCATCCATACAATAACCAGTACACCGGCAATTACGCCGATAACGGCATCAATACGGCGCGTTTTGCGCGAAAGAAATGCCAGCAGGAACAATCCCAGCATACCACCGCTGAAAATGGAAGCCAACGACCACCAGGCATCCAGCACGCTTTCCACACCCACCAGGGTTAAAGCAATGAGCACACCCAAAAAGCCAATAATCACCGACGACAGGTACAAAACGGTCATCGACTGCCGTTCGCTTGCGTTTCTGTTGATGTAGCGCTGGTAATAATCGGTTAAAATGATGGTGGCCGTACTGTTCAGACTGGTCGATACGGTACTCATACCGGCGGCAAAAATGGCGGCTATCAGCAGGCCTGTAATACCGGTGGGCAGGCCGTTCACAATAAAATGCGGAAACACCTTGTCGCCGTTACCCGGTTGATGCAACTCTGCGGGTAGCAACTCCGGCTGTGCAGTGTAATACGAATAGAGCGCCGTTCCGATGTAAAAGAAAATCACTGAAACCGGCACGTAAAGCAACGCACCAAACATTGCCGACCCCTTGGCTTTTTTATCGGTGCTGGTGGCCATATAACGCTGCACAAAATTCTGGTCGATTCCGTAGTTTTGCAGGTTGATGAACAGCCCGTAAATAAGCACCACCCAAAAAGTGGATTCGGAAAGGCTGGCGCCGAAACTTCCGAGGCTGAATTTGTCGTTTGCAGAGGCAATTTCAAAAACCTGTTTCGGACCTTCGGGCATGGAGAAGGTTAACACCAGCGCAGACACAACAGCGCCTAAAATCAACACAATTCCCTGAATGGCATCGGTCCACACTACCGCCCGGATTCCGCCCAGCATGGAATACAAGGTAACAGCAACACCAGTAACAATGATTATGGTGCAAATATTAAAGCCGAACAAGGCATTGATGGGCAAAGCCAGCAAAAGCAATATGGCGCCGGTTCTCATAAGTTGCGTGAGCAGGTAGCACGCCGAAGCATACACACGGGCCCATACTCCAAACCGGGTTTCCAGATAATTGTAGGCAGAAATGCTTCCAATTCCGCGGTAAAGGGGCACAAAAAACTTCACGGCCAGAATGGCTGCCACCGGAATGGAAAAACTGAAAACCAATGCATTCCAATTGGTGGAAAAGGCATTTCCGGGAAGGGCCAAAAAACTGATACTGCTTACGAAGGTGGCAAAAATGGACATGCCCACCACCCAGGCCGGCA
>JAHYIT010000223.1 GCA_019429205.1 Mariniphaga sp.
AACCCAGCCGAATAAATAATGCTTCCAAATCGTATTCGCCGGTCTCTGCAATCTCACTGCGTTCGATGTGTACGTGTTCAAGCACAATTTTTTTGTTTTTAACCAGGTCGTCCAAATCGAAACCAAGTGAAGAAACATTTTGTATCAATTCTTCATTTGTTTCTTCGAACGACATAAACACGCCGGGTTCGTTAAACTGTGTTACACCACGCACAATAAACTCCATTCCGAATAGCGTTTTTCCACAACCTGCGCCACCGCAAACGAGCGTTGGCCTGCCGGCAGGTAATCCGCCATTGGTTATTTCATCGAATCCCTGAATTCCGGTTGGCGACTTGTGTAGTTCATGGCCGAAGGATTTATCTTCCGCTTTTTTCATTAACTCAATATCTTTTAGCTGATCGTGTAAAATTATGGAGTACAACAAAGGATGTTGTTACACAATTATGAAAAATATTTACATCATTCCCACATTTTTAAGTCTATTCAGGAATACTAAATAATTCGCAAATGTCTTTATACGACATACTTCTCAGCTCTATTTCACTGGTATATTCTAAAGATGCTGATTTTAATGCTTTAATATTTCCGGGAATTGCAATGAACCGAAAGCTATTACCCGTTGTAATTTGTGAAATCATGTCTGAAGTAAACTCGATAATTTCATAATCCGGAATCAGGAAACTCCAGTTTGCACCAACGGCATAAGCCGGTAAAGGTCTCACTGCAGCTTCATATATATCGCCATTAAGCGATGCATAGGCCAGAATTACTCCACGCTCTACAATATCCTCTGTTAAACCGGGAGCAGCAACACTGAAATACCAATCGCCCGATGTACCCAACCATTCCGATGGGGTCATCCATTCCGAATAGTAAACAGTGGCATCGAGGCCATCAAGTCCGTCTTCCCCGTCTTTACATCCGGTAAAGACAACGATGGAAAATGCCATCAACAAATGGATAATGTTAATTTTTGCTTTCATGTTTTTATCTTGTAATTAATAACGAAATATGGCTGCCAGTCCGGTTTCGGAAGGCATCTTTTCGGTTGGGAGCACCATCACCTGTCCGCCCATTTTTAACACCAATTCTCCCATATCGTCCAGCAGATCATCTACTCTCGGATTTTTCATGTTTTTTTTCTGTGTATTCCCCGTTACCAGATTTGTAATCCTGACCGGGATTATCCGGTCGGCTTCAACTATTAGTGTATCAACCCGGCCCTCAACTGCGGCTACGGCAACTTCCTTGTAATCGTCGCTGCCTTTGCCATTTGCCCTTGCCTGCTCAAACCGGTCAACCAATGTTTCAAGTTTCAGCTTATACTCGGGTTCCATTATTTCCCAGGCCATTTTTGCAAGTTGATCTGATGAAACTGATGAAGGATTTATGCCAATGCCATTGGATAACAACAAAGGATTTTTGTTTACCTTTTGAAAAAGGTTGTGGTGTTCGGGCAATGCAGCAAGAACAAGAGGCCAGTCTGTAGGCTTCGAATAGTGTTCATAAATCGCATTCGCAACCACACGAAAAAACCGCTCAGCATCTTTTTCCGTTTCTTCTTTTTTGCCACCATGTCCATGATGCATACTTGTGCTTTCTCCCCCAACACCGCCATAAGATGCTGCCGTTGAATGTTTTTCGGTCAATTCATCACCCAGCGCTTCTGTTATGGTTTTTGGAGTGTTGGCAGTGAGTTCAACCTCAGAAAGTGAGTGGCGATTGCCTTCAAAAAGCCGAATATCGTGAAGGGTTAAAGCCAGTAAATGGAAATGGTCGAGCGATTGCAAATACTGCCAGAGCGGTTTGGTATGGAAGCTGTCGGCCACCATGGCCAGTTCTTCAACCGATTTAAACAATCCAACAACTTTAAATATTCCTTTTGCACTAAAAACAGCCAGTCCATCTTTTGTGTAATTCCAGATATCATTGTCGTTTACAAGGGCTTCCAAAGGCTCCAGATATTCTTTTGCCTCACTGGCAGAATATTTTTGCATCAGTGATTCTTTTATTTGCCTGACAAGATTTTTAAAAAGAATCGTATCCTGAAGGTTTTCAGGATGGGTTCTGTGCGTAGGCATATAAAGCGAAAGACAAGGCTCCTGACTTACTGCCAGGAGCTCTTGAATTAATTTTTTTGTAAGGTTTTCCATTGTATTTTATTCCAAATCTCTTTTATGAAATGTATTGTTGAACTCTTTGCGTTCATAAAATCCATCAACAGAATTCGAATTGTGAATTGTATTATCACCTTTGAAATGGCGCACTGCATTTAATTCGTAACCAAAATCAATAACATCTCCCTTTCTGAACCGTTTGGCTTTTGCAAAAGTTGAGCTGTCAATCTGGTTGGTATTCACCAGTTTATTTTCCTCGTCGAAATTTGCCATTCCAATGGGAATAATCAGGTGATTTTCCCCATCCTTGTTTAAAAACGCATGAACACCTTCGCGTGCAGAGGCCTGATATGTGTTGTGCCCTTCCTCTATCAATGTTGAATCTACTTCAACATCAAGGTAAACTACGCGTTCAGCCAGTTTATTTACCAGCAAATGATCTACTTTTCCAATGGTGCGGTTGTTTGCATCTTTCACATCCCAGCCCCTTACATCGTTGTAATCTTCGGCCACTTTATAACCCGATAATTCATCCAGGTTAAAAAGATTCTTATTTGTATCTTTCATTTTTCAATTTTTAAAGAAGATTTAATTCATTTTTTCAAGCAGGTCAGAAGCTTTTGCAAAGTAATTCTTCACTTCATCCTTCTGTCCAAGTGTATATTCCTCCGGATTAATTGATGCTGATGCACTTTTCAATTCATCAACTTCGGCTGTTAAACCAGGATATTTAGCCAGTTGCATGTTTTGTAATGCTGTGGTAGATTTTTCGGCTGTATTTTTAATATTTTTAGCATACGAAGAGTCGAATGGTTCATTATCAAATATAACCGCTGATTCTTTTACCTTTTCCAAATCTGCCCGAATGTCATAATCAATTTCACCGGCCATAGCATTTGTTGCTGCAGTTAGTTTTGAAATCGCTTCATTGATGTAAGCAAGATTCAGGCTGACCCTGTTGGTTTCATTTTTCACAAAACTTACAAAAGCAGCCACGGTGCTGTTGTTTTCTTTTACGCCCAGAAGGTCGGATTCGCTCACCTGGGAAACAAAGCTTGTTTCGGTTACTTCTTCTATGGTATTGCTGTTACTTTTATCACGAAATACGATAAAATAAACAAGTATTGCGGCAATAACAAGGCCTGTGATCATCCACGGCCAATTCTGTTTTTTCTGTTCAATCTTAATTTCTGCCATAATAATTTTCTTTTAAATTGTTTATATTGAATGTATAAAGTTGAGGATATTTACATGATTGGTGTTACACAACTTTCACGAAGGTTTACATCATTCACACATTTACAGGAGAGGGATTATTTCGAAAACAGACTTTTTATTTTTTAATGATTAATTGGGTTTAACCTGCTTATCTGATTTTGCAATTTCAGTTGGTGCCACTCTTCCCGAAATAAAATCGGCATAAGCGCGGGTAAATTCAGCACCAAAGAAAACAATCATGGAAGAATAGGAAACCCAAAGCATAATAAGAATAATAGAACCTGCAGCACCATATCCGATTTCGGGGTTTAATTTCCCGAAATACAAACCCAGCCCAAATTTGCCAATACCAAACAGAAAAGCGGTAAAAATTGAACCAATCCACACATGTTTCCATTTTATTTTTGCATCGGGCAAAAATTTGAACATCAATGCAAACAAAACGGTTAGAATGATAAATGACAAAACGAAATTGACTACCTGCAGCGCAACAAAAAAAGTTTCGGAAAAATGACCCGATAACCAGTTACCAAAGGCCGATAGCAATGCAGAAATTACAAGCGAAACAATGAGTAAAAATGCAATGGTAACAATTAGCCCGAATGAAAACAACCGAATCCTGAGAAAACTTAAAATGCCATTTTTCGATTCATCAACTTTCACCTCCCAAATAATATTTAATGATTTTTGAAACTGTGCAAAAACGCCAGTGGCACCCACAAGCATTACAAAAACTCCGATAATTGTTGCCAAAAGGGAGTTTTTCGCTTTGCCGGCCTGTAAAATTATATTCTGAACCTGCAGGGCAGTGTCGGAGCCCATTGTAGATGCAAACTGGGCTGAAATAAGATTATTTACCGCATCGTTACCAAAAAAATAACCGGCGGTTGTTAAAATGACTACCAGCAACCCGGGCAATGCAAAAATGGCATAATAGGCAATTACGGCACTTTCGCGAAACGGGTCTTTGGCCCACCATCCTTTCAGCGCCTTTTTTAGAATCTTAAAAATTTTTCCAACAGGAACTTTCATTTTTTTTGATGATTCATTTGGGCTCTAAGTTGGGAAAATATGAAATGGTTAGTATTACATAAATTTATAAAAGAGTTACAACATTCACACATTTTGGAGAGGGCAGAGAGCAGAGAGCATGGGGCATGGAGCAGAGAGCAAGGAGCAGAGGATCGCATCCCTTTTTCATCATCGGCAGATAAATCAGACAAACAATAAGGTAATAAGTCCCTCAGTATTGAAAAATATTGCCCCAAAAAGAATAACGGGAGAAAAAATAGCTAAATTTAAGCTAGCCCCATGCAGTGTATACCGAACTACACCATGGT
>JAHYIT010000224.1 GCA_019429205.1 Mariniphaga sp.
CGTAAAAATCTTCGGTTGGTTTTTTACCCGTTTCAATGGCATTTAACATGTCCGTAAACATGTGGTTGTAGCCCAGTTCATGCACTTCGTCGCCTACCGGGAACAGCCAACCTGAATCCGATTCGGCTTTTTCGGCCACATAACCTTTTTTACCCGGCGCCGAAAACATTTCGAAACCGGTTCGAAGAAAATTGTCGAGGCGAATGGAACCTTCAACACCGGCCACTTCGTCTTTTAGCTCCATTCCTCCCCGGAAACACCAGCTTACCTCAAATTGACCGATAGCCCCATTTTGAAAGCGAACCAAACCGATGGCATGGTCTTCTGCATCAATGGGTTTTACCTGGGTGTCGGCCCAGCAAACCACTTCCACCGGACGAATATTTTTCCCGATAAAACTGCGGCCAATTTCAATACAGTGGCAGCCCAAATCGATTATAGCGCCACCTCCCGATTTTTTCGGATCCCAGAACCAATCGCTGTGCGGACCGGGATGTGCCTCGCGGGAACGCACCCAAAGCACCTTACCAATAGCACCGTTTTCCACCGAAGCATGTGCTTTCAAATGTTTTGGTGTATAAACCAGATCTTCCAAATAACCATGGAACACTCCGGACTTTTCCACTTTCTGAAGGATCTCCCAGGCTTCTTCTGCGTTTCGCGCCAAAGGTTTGGTGCAGAGCACCGGTTTGCCGGCATCAACGGCAGCAAAAATGGCTTCTTTATGTAAATCGTTGGGCAACCCAACCACAACTACTTCAACTTCAGGATCAGAAACAGCTTCCTGCAAATTGGCAGTCCATTTGCGAATATTATTTTCTTTGGCAAACCGGGCTCCCCGTTCTTCAGAGCGCGAATAAACTATTTCAACTCTGTCGCGGCTGCGCAAACCGTGCAGCGACATGGTGTAAAAGGTTCCGATTAAACCGGTTCCTAGCATGGCAATTTTCATATTTACTGGTTTTTTTGATTTATTTTTACCTGTTCTTCAACTTGTTTTGTCCTTCCCTGAAACTGTTTCAATTGTTCTGTAAAATGATTTGTGCATTTTATTATCGGTTTCCTTTTGCCCGGTTATGCGTTTTACATAACATTTGACAATTTTTTATATCCGTTGCACCGCCTTTGCTCCATGCTGTTACATGGTCGGCATCCATTTCGGCCAACTTCCAAATCTTACTTTTATTGGCATCATGTCCGACGGCACAAAGAGGGCAATTGGATTCACTGTTAGCTTCAGCTTGTTTAGTCTGTACTGCGTAAACAGATTTTTTTGTTGCTTCATCGAAAACCCGGACATCTATCAATTTAGTATCAACTGAACCTCCCAGAATATACTCAAAAATGCCTTTGCGGTTTTTGACATACGGGTCGCCATAAAGTTTTTGAACATCAGCCGATACTTTTTTCGGGTCGAATGCTTTGTTATGGTACTCTTCGTATAACCGTCCCCATTCCAGGCCACACATCTCTTTTTCAACATCGGTGAATACACCCGACACCCAGTCGATTACACTGTTGAACCAGGTTTTTAATTCATTGATGTTTCTGTCGTACCTGTGCCGGCTCATGTAATCAACAATTTTTCCCTTGCTCACCCAGTCCAGCGCCCGTTCCAAATATTCCTGCCTGTTTACGGTACCTTTAATGTATGCACTCCATTTCTGGATATTGGCGTTTTGACTGTTACTAAACTCCTCTTTGGCCAATGTGACAAACGGCCCGGAAAAGATGGCATTGTTTACCTCCTGGTTATTGAGCGGAACACCGGCAATATTGATGGTTCGGAACCAGTCTTTAATCTCGCTTTCTTCTCCTTCGCATTCGTAAATCAGCAGTTTTGTGTCATTAATCTTTTTCTGCTTGTCTTTTGCAATGCCGTCAAAGTATTGCTCCATGCCATTTTCGTCTTTAATGGCAAATTTATTGGTGACATACCGCCCGAAACTGGTAATGCGTTGTTGCCCGTCCAGTACTTCAAACTGATCTTCGTTTACCTTAACGAAATAGATTAACCCCAACGGATACCCTTTCAGAATGGATTCAATAACCGCTACATCTTTTTTCCCATCGGCGTAAATGTAGTTACGCTGGTATTCCGGTTGGATGGTGAGTTTACCGCTTAGGCCAAACAAACCTTTGCCTTCCAATTCGTTGTAAACAAAACCTTCGCAAATGGCTGCAACGGTGATTTCGGTTTTTAATGTTGTTTTCATTTTGCAACTTTCTTATGCCTTATAAAAATCCGTTTAAATGTTTCTTTTCCATTAAGATATGAACCACGACCATATACTCCATTTGGATCTTGATCTACACCTCGATTTGATCCAAGTAACTCAAATTGTTCTGGAGAGTACTTCTCGAGAAAACTAATTGGCACACCCATAATACCTTCGTAATCGCTCGGGATGGCATCTGTAAACGGTACTTCTATGGCGTTGTAGTTATCGTACCGGTCATACGATTCTTTTCCTTTTATCTCTTTATGTTTGCTGTATTTTAGGTTATCCTCCATTGTCATCAGTGGTAATGGCTGGTGACGTTTACCATGGTCAAGAGTTGTAAACCAACATGAATTTCCAAGTCTTGTATAATCGCCAACATATCCGAGTCTTGCAGCTTTTTGTCTATCCTTTTCGGCAACCTCAGCACCTTTTGGTACACCAAAAACCATGTCATTACCATTTCCTGTGGCACCTAACCACATTTTGTTTTCTTTAATCAATGGAAAAACTTCCTTATAGGTAATGGCATTCATGTTGCCGATAATTACAAACTGCTTACCGGCTTCTACTATCCAGGCCAAAAATTCGCGAAACAGCGAAAAAGGCGGATTGGTAATAATCATGTCTGCTTCATCGCGCAATTTTTTAATTTCATCGCTTTTAAAGTCGCCGTCGCCTTTCAGGTAGCGCCATTCCAAATCATTCACATCAATTTTGCCATCGCCGGTTTTGTCGTGATCGAGGATAAATATTTTCCCGTTTTTTTTGGTTTTGTATTCGTCGTATTGCGGGTCGTTCACCTCAAAAAGTGTAGGCTGGTACCCGGATTTATATTTTTTGCTGTTTACGGCATAGCTGGTGCTGATCAGCTTTTTCAGGCCAAAGCGTTCAAAGTTTTGGGCAAAATATTTGGTAAAGTTGCTCCACTCGGGGTCGTCGCAAGGCAGCAGTACCGTCTTTCCGCGAAAAACATCAGGATTATAATCGATATATGCATTAATTTCTTTTTCAATGTCATGGTACTGTGTGTAAAACTCATCGTTTTTTGCCCGTTTTGCCTCAGTAAGATTGCTGTTTGCCATGTATCTTTCTTTTTTTTCTATTAAATGTTAAATCGTTTTTTTTCGCTTGCTGCAACGGTAAATTGCAAGTTGTCGCTGCGGATTTCGAATAGAGTTCCTGTCCGAAGGACACGGAACTGTGATGCGAGAATCCGCTGTTGATTACCGCACCAACCCCGCTTTGAAATATGTACTTTGTTACCTGCTGGCTTTAAAATCTTTCGCATTATTTTCAATTAAATCTAACATTCCGGAATCGAATCCAATTGGAATTCTTTCTAATCCAGCTACTATTTCATTTTCGTCATTGATTTCTATGAACGGAGAATAATTTTCTTTAATCATAATTTTTCCCAATATCGCATATGAAACCAAGTTCTCATTTTGCGAGATACCGTATTCTTTTTTTGCTTGAAGCTTTTCTAATACTATTTCAAGAAGTTGAATTCTTTGATTTGAATTAGTATTATTCAACAACTCGTCCTGAAGCATAAAGAATTCAATTGTTTGAAACGAAATTTGAATAGGAGTTTCTATTCCTCTAATAAATGGAGGATAATAGTTTTTGTCACAATTTAAAGACATTAGTTTATATCTTTCTGTAACTACATTAAAGAAATCTGTTCTTCCATAAAGTTCATCAAATCCATTGTTTTCGGATTTAATTCTCTCAAATCCGTCCTGTTGCAGATTAAATGCTCCATAATCAAGTATCAGCGGATAAGTCAATAAGGTTTCCAATAAACCCTCTGTCGAAATAGATTTTAATTTTTTATTTGGTATTTGGCAAGCCTGTACCTTTTCAGTTAACGATTTTAAGTCTGCCCATTCATCCGTTCCGGGAACAATTGGATATTCGTAAGTGTCAGAAATGGAGAAAGGCATGCACTCTCCTTGGTGAATAACAAGTTCGTCTTTATTGCAACTAAGCAAACCCACTAAGGCAAATGTGTAAACTAGTATCTGAATGCTTTTCATAATTTGGTTTTTTATTGATTTCTTCTCTTTTTAAGATGATGTAAAGTTCATAATGGTTGCGTTTTCAAGCTTGCAGGTAATTTAATTATCTAAAAGTACTTATATTCCCTGAATACGGAAAAGAATCATTAGTGCATAAAATAAAATTTTTGCCGGAATTAAATACTAAATCGTCAAACGGATTTGGAAACTTGTCCGAATTTGATTTAAATACATCCGTGTACATTTCCGTCGCTTTCGAACTTTCGTGCTGAAGCCGTTTTCGGCACAAGCAAATACCAACTTCCTTTTCCCGGTGGTTACCGATGTTTCGTGCTGATTTAAATTTTTTGGTCAATTCAATAGCATTTTGGTTTTCAGGGAATAAATATAGAATTTT
>JAHYIT010000225.1 GCA_019429205.1 Mariniphaga sp.
AATGGAAAACTGAATGTATATAGACAAGAGCGAGCACCACTTTTTTTCCATTCAAAATGGGATGAAATTGCGCATGGATGGTTTAAACAAATTATTTTTGCTGGACTTCAAAATATTTTTATAAAGAGCCTTTCGCAAGGCCAACACTTTCCTTCCTCTGGCACTACAACTGATCAGTTTTATTTTTCAGCTAATTACAAAGATGAATCAGGAAATTCTCCACAGGCAGTTAGCCTAAAAATCAATGGGTACACGATGCCAATGGATTTGGAATCAGGAATAATTAATACAGGTGCCATTTATTCATTGTCGTATGCAAATTCAACACCTGGAACCTATAATTATTATTTTGAAGCAACTACAGCCTCCGGAGAAGTGCTCAGGTATCCGGCTTCAGGCTATTTGCAGCTAACAATTAGTGAAAGTACAGCCGGTTGGGAAATGATTGCATACTCAATTGACGCAACACCCAAATATATGGTATCTGCCAAATCCGTATCGGTTACTGTTGAAATTCTAAATATGTCCAATTCAACAGATAAAATTTATTATAATTTACCATACAAGTTTGAAATGTTTGGACCTTCAGGAAATCTGGAAGACCAAAAAAGCGGTACTATCGCCCAGGCAAATAAAGGATCAATTTTAAAAGTTCAGACATCTTTGACTCCTAATAATATAAATGGGAGTCATCAAATTGTTTTCACTGTTTACCCTAACAAGGATACAGATTTTTCCAATAATTCCAAATCTATACCTATTATCATCGGTTCCGACGGACCAACAAGAGAATATCATATTTCTGATGACTGGGCATGGGTTTGGATGGACGTAACGGATTTTACTTTATGATTTCCAGTAATAATAAGAGATACAGCGTTTTTTTCACTTATTTGTAGCAACGAATAAATATATATAAAAACTTAAAATAAAGATATATATAATTGTTTATTTGGAAACGAATGTGTATATTTGCTTCATGTATTTACAATTCAACAAGAAAAAAGGCAAGAACAACAAGGTTTACAGCAGTGTGCTGCTTTGCGAAAAGTATAGAGAAAACGGAGCTGTGAAAACAAGGGTTGTAATGAACCTGTCTAATTTGCCAAATGAAGTTATCACCTCCCTTAAAGTGGCCATGAACAAAAATAAAGGACAACTCATTGATTCAGAAGATATTAAAATTAATCAAAGTTTTGATTATGGTTATGCTTTTGTTGTGATGGAGATGATGGACAAACTTCGCATAAATGAGGCTATTGAGAAGGCTTACAGGGGCAAGTCGGCCCTTGTTAAATTGATGATCATCGGTAAAGTACTTACCAGGGGCAGTAAATTGCACATTTTTAACTGGATAAAACGGAATAAATTTATTGCAGAAAAGCTGGCTATTGATACTGAAACCCTAAAAGTTGACGACTTATATTTTGAATTAGGGGAACTGAGCCGGGGGCAAGACATTATTGAAAGAAAATGGAACCTGTACCACAAGTTCCGGCACCAGGACATCTATCTTTATGACATAACCAGCACCTATTTTGAAGGGTCACAAAATGAACTTGCTGCGTTCGGCTATAACCGTGACGGCAAAAAAGGCAAACTACAGATTACGGTAGGACTAATAACCAACAGCGAAGGTTTTCCATTGAAAATACAGGTTTTTGAAGGGAACGTTTCTGACAGCAAGACAGTCAACGGGCAACTGCGCACAATCAAGGAATCATTTAATGCCGGGCGTATTATTCTTGTTGGTGACAGGGGCATGCGCATAAGGCTCAACCTTGAAGAAATGGATAATGAACAGAAGCAGGATATTTACTATATTAGCGCATTGACTGATAGTGAAATAAGGGCCCTGTTGAAAGACCAAACGATCCAACTGGACCTTTTTGCAAAGCATCTCGTTGAAATACAAGATAATGGAATTCGTTATATATTGAGTTGCAATCCCCAGCTTGAACAAGAAAAAGGGCAGGTCCGTGAAAATTTAAAACAACGCTTTGAAGACGAAATATTATCTTTGAAAACAGCCTGGCAAAAAAGAAGGGATATAAACTTGAAAAACCAAACAAAACTTGCCAGAGGGCATAAAAATAAAAAACTTGTAACATGCTTTACTGAAAAAAGGATAGACAGCTTCAAGTTTAGGGCAGGCGAATCTTTAAAACGTTATAAAATGTCCAATTTTTATAACATCAGCATTAGCAATGATGAATTTACAATTAACTTTTTACCGGAAGAATATCAGAAACAAAAACAGCTTGACGGGAAATACATCATAGAAACTACAGTGCAAAAAGAACAAATGAATACTGAACAGGTCAGGCAGGAATACAAAAAGCTGCAAAATGTAGAGCACGCCTTCAGGGACCTAAAAACGGATAAACTCAATATAAGGCCGGTATATCACCGTAATGAGGAGCAGACAAGAGGGCACGTGTTTGTCTGCATGTTTGCATATGCAATAGTAAAAGAAATAGAAACAGCCATATATCCATGGTTGAAAAGTTATAATGCAAAAAATAAATGCAAGCTATCATATTGGGATATAATAGATGAATTGAAAAATATAAAAATGAGTGAACTGGAAATAGGTTACCAAATGAAAGAATTAAAAATACCGGAATTAAATCCAATACAGGTACAGGTAATGAAAATTTTAAAGCTTAATCCATGTAAAATAATCGAAACATAGCAACGAATCAATAAAAAAAATCACAGCAATCCCTTGGAAATGCTTGTTTTGTTAAAGTAAAATCCGTTACAAAATTTATTTTGCATCTATTGCTCGTTTCTTGTCTCCCGGTATAAGAGCCAGATTTTTTGCAAATCCATAAAACACACATAATCAGACAGTTGAGCTTAAAATTTAAGCATGATTATCCCGTTGTCTTTCAGTCTGTTAATGAAATATTACTCTAACAAGAGGTGATATTTCTTCGAGGTAAACAGTTTCAGCACGTGTTGCCTGCCTTGTTTTATCCATTTTGAGGGGACAACCATAAAACGGAAAATGAATTTTTTCAGTCTGAAATTTGGCTTAATAAAATTGAGTTTCCTGCTTATCAATTCAATAAGAAAGTGGTACAGGTTGCGGCAAATAGCCATCATCACAAGAAATACAGTATTTTCGTGCAAAAATGAAAACGGCATCTTTTTCCACAAAAAGTCATTGTTCATTTCATCGAACAGACGTTCACTTTCGCCCCTGTCGTTATAAAACTCAACAACCTGTTTATCGCTCATTTCATAATTGTTGGTCATAATGGCCCTGTAAGTAAAGTCGTCGCCGGTAAAAAGGTTGCCCTGTGCATCGTTGTTTTTCTCCCTGGTTATTACATAACGGTACGTTTTCTTCCACCCAAACGGGGCATATTCAACAGATGCGGCCTGATATTGCTTAAAGCCAATGGTGACGGTTTCCCAAGTGGTTATCTCTTTGATGAGGTTGTACAGGCTTTCACACCGTTGTGCCCTGATATAGAAGTATGTACTGTTTGCTTCAACTACCGGTACCACTGTTTTGTCAAACGAACCACAGTCCATACGGCTGTGTTTTACCTGAATACCAATTTCATCCAGCAAGGTGTATGACCGTTTTAATGTTTCGTCCTGTTTGTATTTTACATTGCTGTTGCCGTTACGGTTTTCAATGTAAACAGGGCAATTATTTATCGAGGCAATACCGGGAAAATATCCATCGGCTTTTTTGTAACTGCGTTTTGAATCATATTTTTCCGTAGGTATAAACTGGTTGTCGTAATCATAAATATACTCCCCATATCCGGGAGACAACTGGCCTGTTTGTACCAACAGTTTAACCATCAGTCTGTTCATTGCTATGTTAATATTGAAATCGTGCCGGACATTTGTTGCTGAAACAATGGTTTCTTTTTCCGTTGCCAGCTCTTTTTGCATCCTCAGTAAAGTGTCGGCAGAACAAACATCAAAATTTTTTACCTGGCTTAACTCCCCACGCAAGTGTTCAGTAATGTCTTCGGCACATTCTCCGCCGCAAAGGGTCATCAACAAATACGACCGGAAAAGGTCACTGTAACGATATTGTGCTCTAACACCCCGATTACCAAGAAATTGGTCAATAGCATCGAAAACTTGTGCGTTACCAATTATTGAATCTGCGAAATTTATTCCGCCAAATGAGTTGATTTTTGAAGTAGAATATGTAATTTTCATCCCGCAACGATATTTTTCACCTAAATAAGTGAAAAATATTTAATCGGGCAAGCCTTGTAGGTATTGATTTTACAGGGCTTCCCGATTTTTTAACATTCGCACGTGCGGATTTGAGGTATCTTAAAAAGCATTTCAAGACCTACTTGGTAGACGGGATACGAACAGTACGCATCCGGTGCCGAATTCCATTGTTTTCTGAAAGAATCATTAAATCCGGTGTGTCGAAGTAAGTATCGGTGAAATCTTCATTTCCAAATTCAGCTTCAAATCTGTAATCCTCATCATTGAGCCAGGCAACATCTTTGTAACTTACAACCAACCAATCCCAAACTTCATCAATTTGTTCAAGCGGCAATCTCAGTTTAATTTCATATTCAATGCGAATGTTATTATCGTCGTTGGATGGGTGTTGAAGAGAATTCCCTGAATCCTGAGCT
>JAHYIT010000226.1 GCA_019429205.1 Mariniphaga sp.
CCGGTAAGGATTCCGGGGAAAAAGAATACCGCCAACTCCGCCAGAATGAAATTTTAAGTAAAAGCCTTTTGGCATTGGGTATAATTTCCCTGGTGGTCTGGGCGGTATTTATTTTTATTTCAAATACTGGAGGAACAGCCTATCAATCCGGTTACTTGTTTTGGGGACTGTTGGCAACAAAAATAATTGGGCTTACAGCCTCTGTATTCCTGGTGCTTCACGAATTGAAAGTACATACACCACTGGCCGATAAAATCTGTGGATTCAGTTCAAAAACCGATTGTGACACCATACTTTCTTCCAATGCCTCCAAAGTATTTGGATGGATAAACTGGGCCGATGCCGGGCTAATATACTTTACAGGGACTTTGCTTTACCTGGCAGGCATCAACGAAAGTTCTTCGCTATGGGTACTCGCAATTATCAGTGCTTTGGCTTTGCCTTACCCGGTATTTTCTATCTACTACCAGACCTTTAAATCAAAAAAATGGTGCCCCTTTTGCCTGATAGTGCAGGGAGTATTGGTTGCCGAATTTATACTGTTGTTTTCTGTCTTATTTCAGGTAAATATTTCTATTATCCAATTGCTTCAATTGGGGGTGTCGTTGATGATTCCGGCTGCCCTTTGGTTTTTATTTAAAGCCTACCGCAATACAATCCAGGAACATAACAAAGTGCGTAATTCTTTTTTCGGATTTAAACGCAATCCTGAAATATTTCGGTTTTTGCTCAGAAACAACGGGCAGGAGGAAATACCAATAACACATAATAGTTTAGTGTTAGGTAATCCTGATGCCCCGGTTACCGTAACAGCTTTTTTAAGTTTGTACTGTAATCCCTGTGCAAATGCTTTCAAAGGTTTAAAAGAGCTGCTCGAAAATTGCCCGGTACTGAAAATAAATGCCATTTTCTCGGTCTATGAAGATGAAGAATCAAAGAAACTGTTTAACACCCTGTATCATGTTTATAAAAGCAAAGGAACAGAACAGACGGTTGATTTCCTGTATAAATGGTACACAATTCCTAAACAAAACCGAAAAATACTGTGCGAAAAGGAACAATTACCTGAAGGGTTTGATATCACCGAAATAGTCAGTTTAGAAAACAAAAAACTGTTTGAAGAATACAAAGTGGCCGGTACCCCTACCATTTTTGTAAACGGGTATAAATATCCCAAACAATATGAATACAGCGATATAGAATTTTATATAGATGAATTGAAAAAACTTAACATGGAAAGCAAAAGGCAGGAAGCCTGCACCAACTGCAACTAACGCTTCCTGCCTGGCTCATTCCTTAAAAAAGAGAGCATGGCAAAAATAAAACAAATCCGCAAAGGCTGCCAACCTTAACAAAGCGGTGTTAACCCGGAACCAAGCAAGCGTGCAGCGTATATTAAATTGAGTCAATAATTTAAAATTTAGAATGTCATGAAAAAGTTAGGAAAATTAATAATTAATCCTGAAAAGGTGATAAAAAATGAAGAACTGATCAATTTGAAAGGTGGTTCTTATAATGGTTGTGATCCTAACGCCGGAATTGGATGCAGCGGTTCCTGCACTACCTCAGTAGGAACTTCAGGAACTTGTAAGTACCAGGCTATAGGAAGTAAATTCTTATGTGCTTGTGTTGAGGATTAAATATATTTAGAATGTTAGGGAACAGTCAAAATCTGTTTCCTAACATTTTATAGTTGTCACTTCAAATTTTGGTATATGAAAAATTACTGTATCTGTAAAAATTGGGCGATTTGTAGTTTAGTTTTGCTTTTTCTTTTAAACTGTTCGTCCCCCCTGAAAAAAGAGGATGATAAAATACATATAGTTTCAATTAGACAAGCAATTGTAGATAAAAGTGAAATGTATTTGAGTGAATTCATAGATGATGATATTGAATATGTTCAACTTGAATCAAAAAAAGAATGTCTTGTAGGGAAAAATATGCGTTTATACCTGGATGACTCACTGATTATCACATTCGCGAATAAACAAATTTATTTATTTGACCGAAAAACTGGTAAGTTTGTAAGGGAAATCAGCCATTCGGACAGAAGTCCTCAAGGTTACAATGAAACAATTTATTCTTTCCCATATGATGAAGGTAGAAATACGGTTTTTGCAAAAGGTTGGGAACCAAATAGTTTTTATGAATACAAACTAAATGGTAATCTTATTTCAAAAAAAATACCATTAAGTGAGGATGAATCTATCAATTCCATTGTTTCATTAACCGATACTTCTTATATCGGGTATGTTTGGAATTACGATGGAAAACAGAAAAATAAGCTTATTCTATTTGATGATCATGGCAATAAATTAAAAGTTTATCCCCAAAATTTAAGTTTCGAATTCGATATTAATCTTCATGGAATAGAAATCTTACATTGGGAGGGATGGTTTTACAAATTTGACAATAAACCAAATTTTTTTGAGCGTTTAACCGATACAATTTTCCAAGTAACACACGAATATTTAACCCCAAGATACATATTATCGAATGGAGAATTCGATGCCCCTTATGAAATACGAAATACAGAGAAATATAAAAATGAATCTCACAACTATTATCATATCCAAACCATTTTTGAATCTGGTAAATATCTGTTTTTTACTTTTATATTTCAGAAAAATAAGTATTGCGGAATTTATGATAAGGAAAGCAAAGAAACTGTAGTATCTGAATATAACGATGGTATAAAAAATGATTTAGATAATTTCGTGCCTGTTAAATTTTACTCAATTAACAATAGTGGAGAGATTATTGGGTTTCAGGAATCTTATTTAATTAAACAATGGTTTAAAAAAAATCCTGATATAGTTGCAAAACTCCCTTCGCATCTTCAAAAGTTTAAGAACATTGAAGAAACTGATAATCCTGTGGTTATGATAGCTAAACTTAAAGATTAAGGAATGTCGAAATTCCCACACTACAGACAACTCGATGCCATGGACTGCGGCCCTACCTGCCTGCGGATGGTGGCCAAATATTACGGTAAAAGTTACAGTTTGCAGTATTTGCGCAGCCGGTCGTACATTACCCGGGAAGGGGTTTCAATGCTGGGAATCAGTGAGGCAGCCGAAAACATCGGATTCCGTACCAGAGGCTACCGCCTTACCTGGGAAGAACTGCGCGATGAAGTACCATTGCCCTGCATCGTCCACTGGAAACAGAGGCATTTTGTGGTGGTCTATGCTATAAAAATAAACTTTTGGAAGAAGGGCAGGAAACCTGCACTTTTTATCATTACGGTTTCCTGCCCGGACTCCTTCTTTAAACAAGAGAGGAGGTGAAAGGCAAAGATAAAAGAAATCCGCAAAGGCTGCCAACCTTGATGAAGCGGTGTTAACCTGGAAATATGCAGGAATGCAGAATATGTTGCGAAGAATTAGTAAATAACTTAAAATTTAGAATGTTATGAAAAAAATAGGTAAAATAACTATCAATCCTGAAAAGGTGATAAAAAATGAGGAGTTGGTGAATTTGAAAGGTAGTTATGGAGGAGGTGGAAGTATACAATGTTATTGCAAAGATGCAGCGGGAACTACCCATTATACAGGTTCTATTGACGATTGTAGTAAAGAGGAAAGGTGGGTCACGAATATGTGCTGGCCTGAACACCAGGACTATAGTTATTGTGATTGTCCTCTTATTGCTTAACTTATCTTAGAGTTTAAGTAAAACTTTTAGCTTTTAGCAGTTTCTCTCTTTGTGGATTAAAGTTTATCGAAATGAAGCAAAGAGAGAAAACGCTAAGTTCTCTCTTAAGTTTTAATTTCTTAATCAAATAAAAGATTATCAATGATTTATAGAACAATAAAATCAACATTGTTCCCTTTTTTGCGTAAAGATTTTGTTCAAAATAAATTATTCATATTTTGGGGTTTGGGATTATTGTTTTTTTTCACTTTTAGCACAGGCAGCATTAGCAGAGGTTTAGATGACTTACATATCATTGATTTGACAAAAATACCTGAAAAAGAAAATCCTGTATATTTAAGTCAGTTCGCTTCTGAAATTACCTATCTGCCCTTGGAAACGAAAAAAGTAAGCATGATTGGGCCAGGTGTAAAATTTTATTTGTTTGACTCAATTATTGTAAGCAGGGCTCATCATCAGATATTAACATTTGATTCAAAAAACGGAGAATTCATAAGATCCATTGGAGAATATGGTCGTGGCCCTAATGGTTTTATGAATTCCAAATCTGCGTACCTGAAAAACGGAGAAATTACCATTTCTGCATTAGGATGGAATTATTATTTAATTGAATACTCTGCAAACGGAGAAATTCTAACCAAACTCAATTTTGAAAAAAGGCCCAGGGATATAGCCTGGTTAAGTGGTAATTCGTATGCTGTATATTTCAAAAAACAAACTGATTTTGATACATTAAGAGTAATAATATACGATTCTGCAATGGATAAAATTATTTCTGCTTTTTATGACACCAGAAAATTTCCATACATACCACAGCGTACAACAAATTATGGTGCATTTTTCTATTATTTCAACAATGAATTATCTATTAAAGAATATTTTAACGATACCGTTTTTCGGGTTACCTCGAATAAACTGATTCCCGCATGTATATTTAAATCAGGAA
>JAHYIT010000036.1 GCA_019429205.1 Mariniphaga sp.
TTAAAAATGCGGTCAATAATTTCTTTGAAAACAAAGTTTGGTTGGAAAAAGAGTTTGAAAATATTTTAACAGACAATTTTCAAATCATTAAACCCAATTTTTCGGGTTCCTATTTGAAATGAGTATATCCGGGAATTAATTGATACAAATGAATTTTTGAAATAGATTATACCATTATAAAACACAAATGGGAACTAATCTGTTACGAATAGCTCCCATTTCGCTGGGTCAACCGAGGTTTTCCCAAGCGCCAGGCTACTGTTATTGTGGCCGGCTTCGAAATTCATCTTTGCAGAAGAATTTGTTTGCCCTGTACTCTCCGGTTTAGCTTTCTACGGCGTAAACCTTTGAGCAGTCCGATTGGCTTTCCGGGTGCCTTCACGGACGAAGTGTCTTTCAGTGCTTTTGGCAATTTTCCGAAGAAATTTGTCGTTGGCAATCGGCATTTCGCGGTTTGACCCGTTCCGTGCCATGCAGTTTGGGCTTTCAAAAAACCGTAGTTTTTTGCTGCCTTCCTTTCGGTTGGCGGCCTCCTGCCTGAAGACTCAATCTTGAAAGAACGTCTGGTTCTCTTCCAGTTGATTGAATGAACCTGTGGTTTCCAGACTCCCTGGTTCAAACTTCGGCTCTTCTGATGCGCCTTCCCGAGGGAAGGATCGAAATGGTTCCGGTTTCAACTAAGAAACGTTTCCCGTTTCCACATTTTGGAGCTGCCTTTTATCGCTCACCTGGTAAGTTCAAATGTAGGATAAAACCACCATCCAAACCAAATATTTTCAGCGGTTTGTATTCACCTTATATTAACCCGCGTTATTAACAATTGTTGAAAAGCTTCAGCCTAATTAATAAAACTCAGCGCTTTTTCTATGGCGGCCTGAATCCCTGAAACATCCTTGCCTCCGGCAGTAGCAAAAAATGGCTGCCCTCCACCGCCACCTTTTATCTCGCGACCTGCTTCCCGCACAATTTTGCCGGCATTCAATCCTTTGTCGGCCACAAGGTTTTCCGAAATCATTACGGCAAGGTTTGGTTTTCCGTCGATTTCGGCGCCTAAAACCAGGTATATATTTTCCACTTCGTTTTTCAACTGAAAGGCGAGGTCTTTTAACATGGCTGCATTGTCCACATCTACCTGATCGGCAATAATGTTTACGCCGTTTTCGGTCAAGACTTTGCTTTTCAGGTTTGATTTCAGAATTTTTAACCGCTCGCGGCCAAATGCTTCAATCTTTTTCGACAGCTCTGTGTTTTCCTTTAACAAATTCATTACACCGGCCAAAATATCTTTTGACCCTTTTACCGTTTCCCGAATGTTTTTCAGTGTGTTAATCTGGTCATTTACATATTTTTCAGCTCGTTTGCCTGTTATGGCTTCAATTCGGCGCACTCCGGCAGCAATGGCACCTTCAGAAACAATTTTGAATAACCCGATTTGCCCGGTGGCATCCACGTGTGTTCCGCCACATAACTCAACCGATTCGCCAAATTTGATAACACGAACCGATTCACCATATTTTTCCCCAAAAAGCATTATGGCACCCAGTTCCTGAGCTTTCTGCATGGTCATTTCCCGGTTTTCTTCGCGAGAAGCGTTGGCCCTGATTTTTTCATTCACCAGAGTTTCCACCTGTTCAATTTCTTCATCAGTCACTTTCTGGAAATGTGAAAAGTCGAACCGCAGGTGGTCGGAGTTTACCAGTGAACCTTTTTGTTCCACATGCTTGCCAAGAACTTCACGCAAGGCGGAATGAAGCAGATGGGTTGCTGTGTGGTTGTTCGCGGTTTCCCTGCGTTTTTCCTGATTCACAAATGCCTTGAACGTTTCTTCAGGATTTTCGGGTAACTTTTCAGAAAGATGAACGATGAGGTTGTTTTCTTTCTGGGTATCGAAAACAGTTGTTTTTACACCATCACGTTCAATGTATCCCGAATCGCCAACCTGTCCGCCAGATTCGCCATAAAACGGTGTTTGATCGAATACCAGTTGGAAATAGGTTTTCTTTTTTTGTGAAACTTTCCTGTATCGTGCAATGCGAATTTCGGCTTCGGTAGTATCGTAGCCTAAAAATTCTGACTGGTCAATTTTTCTGATTTCTACCCAGTCGCCGGTTTCCAGTTGAGCCGCATTGCGCGACCGGTTTTTTTGTTCTTCCATAGCTTTGCTAAAACCGGCTTCATCAACATTGACCCCGTTTTCGCGGGCAATAAGCGCAGTCAGGTCGAGAGGAAAACCATATGTGTCGTATAAGACAAAAGCCTCATTGCCAGATATTTGGATGTTGTTTTCGTTTTTGGTTTTGAAAATGATTTCGTCCAGCAACTTAATTCCTGTAGAAAGTGTGCGCAAAAATGATTCTTCTTCTTCCTTCATCACCTTTTCAATGAGCTGCTGCTGGGCTCTCAGTTCGGGAAAAGCATCTCCCATGGAGTTTTTTAATACTTCAACGAGTCTGAAAATAAATGGTTCTCTGAAATTGAGGAAAGTGTATCCGTAACGCACTGCCCGGCGCAAAATACGGCGGATTACGTACCCGGCTTTGTTGTTCGAAGGCAACTGCCCGTCGGCAATGGCAAATGTTACAGCCCGCAGGTGATCTGCAATAACGCGCATGGCGATATCGGTTTTTTCTCCCGAACCGTATTTTATACTGCTTAGTTTTTCAGTTTCAGCAATAATATTTTGAAAAATATCTGTATCGTAATTGGAAGTAACACCTTGTATTGCCATACACAATCTTTCGAACCCCATTCCAGTGTCCACATGTTTGGCCGGCAATCCCTGCAGGCTGCCATCGGCTTTCCGGTTAAACTGGATGAAAACCAGGTTCCAGATTTCGATGACCAGTGGATGATCCTGATTTACAAGTTCCCTTCCAGGTATTTTTGCACGTTCATTTTCTGGCCGCAAATCAATGTGTATTTCAGAACAGGGTCCGCATGGACCTGTTTCGCCCATTTCCCAAAAATTGTCTTTTTTACTGCCGTCCAGAATACGTTCCCTGGGCAAATGATTTTCCCAATAACCAGCCGCTTCGTTGTCGCGTTGCAGGTTATCATCGCTGCTGCCTTCAAAAACAGTTGCATAAAGCCTGTTTGCCGGCAATCCCATTTTGTCAACCAAAAATTCCCAGGCCCAGTCAATGGCTTCTTTTTTGAAATAATCGCCAAACGACCAGTTGCCCAACATTTCGAACATCGTATGGTGGTAGGTGTCGAGCCCAACTTCCTCTAAATCGTTATGTTTTCCCGAAACGCGCAAACATTTCTGCGTGTCTGCAACTCGTGGCCATTTTACAGGTTCATTTCCCAAAAACTGGTCTTTAAACTGGTTCATGCCTGCGTTGGTAAACATGAGCGTTGGGTCTCCTTTTACCACCATTGGAGCCGATTTAACTATTTGATGTTCTTTTTCTTTAAAAAAATCAAGAAAAGCTTTTCTTATCTCTTTTGAAGTTCGTGTCATCATAAATCTTTCTGCTGTTTGTTAAAAATTTTTAATGCAATACAACAAATTGCCTGAATGAAAGTTATTTGTTTATTTTTGCGCCGTGAAAATAATTTCACATTTTTATAAAATTGTTGCAAAGTTAGGTGTTTTAATTAATTTTGCTTTAAACAGAAAAAAATAGCCGGAACTTTATGGCGAAAAAGAAATACAAATTTAATCCCGACACCCTTAGTTACGAACGAGTGGGAATATCGTTCAAGGAAAAATTCGGCAAAATTCTTACCTATTTATCGAGCAGTTTGGCGCTGGCTTTGATAATGGGGGTAGTTTTTCTGAATTATTACGAAACTCCGCGTTCAAAAGCTTTAAAAAGGGAAAACCAGCAACTGCTTAGCCAATATGAATTAATGTCGCGCGATATCGAACGCATTGAAACTGTGCTGGCTGAATTGCAGCAACGGGATGACAATATTTACAGGGTAATTTTTGAAGCTGATCCAATTCCCTCCTCAGTTAGAAAGGCAGGATTTGGTGGTACCAATAAATATTCCCATCTGGAAAATCTGAGCAATTCTAATCTGATAATAGAAACTGCCAAAAAGATTGATGTGCTTGCCAAAGAGTCCTACATTCAGTCTAAATCATACGATGAAGTATTAAAATTGGCGCTGAACAAGGAACAAATGCTGGCAAGTATTCCGGCCATTATGCCTGTTGCCAACGAAGATTTAAAGCGAACCGCCAGCGGCTGGGGATACCGTATTCATCCGATTTATAAAGTGCGTAAAATGCACTATGGAATGGATTTTACGTCTCCGGTTGGCACTCCTGTTTATGCTACCGGCGACGGTAAAGTGTTGGAAGTGAGTGGCTCTAAACGCAGCCGGGCCGGATTCGGGCTTGTTGTAAAAATTGATCACGGATTTGGTTACGAAACCCTTTATGCACACCTGAATGCTTTTAATGTAAGACAAGGCCAGGAGGTGAAACGTGGAGATGTAATCGGGTATGTTGGAAATTCCGGCGGGTCAACTGCACCACACCTTCATTATGAAGTGCACAGAAACGGAAGTGCTGTAAATCCGCAGCACTACTACTTTAAAGACCTCACTCCGCAGGAGTATGAAAGAATGATTGCCATTTCTTCGAATATTGGTCAGACACTCGATTAATACAACGTGCCCTACAAAAAAGCCAAAATAGAAAAGGTTTTTTTCTCCATTGGAGAAGTTGCTGAAATAGTTGGTGTTGCTTCTTCTTCCATCCGTTATTGGGAAAGCAGTTTTGAAGAACTTTCTCCGAAAAAAAGCAGCAAGGGAACACGGCTTTTTTCACGCGATGATATTGAAACAGTAAAATTTATAAATCATTTGGTGAAAGAGCGTGGCATGACCATAAAAGGTGTGCAGCAAAAACTAAAAGGCAACCGGCAGGATGCCATTGATAACTGGGAAATTGTAAAACGCCTGCAAAAAGTAAAAGAAGAACTGGTTGCCATTCGGATTGAAATGGAAGGTTAATATGTTGATGATAAAGGAAATAGTACAGTTTCTTGAAACGGTTGCACCGCCGGCCCTGCAAGAATCTTATGACAATGCCGGTTTGGTTGTTGGTAATCCGGAAACGGAAATTTCATCTGCACTTGTAACCATCGATGTTACCGAGGCAGTTGTTGATGAAGCCATCAAAAAAAAGGCCGGCTTAATTATAGCGCACCATCCCATAATTTTTTCGGGTATAAAAAAATTAACCGGCAAAAACTATGTGGAACGTACCGTGCTGAAAGCCATTAAAAATGATGTGGCTATTTTTGCTGCCCACACCAATCTTGATGCTGTTATTGGTGGAGTAAATACAAAAATTTGTGAAAAACTGGGATTAAAAAATTGCAAAGTGTTGCAGCCGGTTTCAGGGCGGTTAAAAAAACTGGTTACTTTTATACCTGTTGATTTCACTGACAAAGTGAGAACTGCAGTTTTTAACGCTGGCGCCGGACATATTGGAAATTACGATTCTTGCGGTTACAACCTCGAAGGAACCGGAAGTTTCAGGGCAGGTGAAAATACTGATCCTTATGTTGGAGAAAAAGGAGAAGTTCACTTCGAAAAAGAAATCAGGTTTGAAACCATTTTCCCAGGTTGGCTTCAAAGTAAAATTATAAAAGCGTTGTTTGAGGCTCATCCCTATGAAGAGGTCGCTTATGATATTTATCCTCTGGAAAATTCTTATGAAAAAGCCGGAATGGGCATGGTTGGGGAGTTGGAAAAACCGCTTTCAGAACCCGACTTTTTAAGTTTATTAAAGAAAACATTCGGTACAGGCTGTATTAAACATACCGCACTTAAAGGAAAGAATGTAACCAAAATAGCCATTTGCGGAGGCGCAGGGTCATTCCTGATAAACCAGGCCATTGCTGCCAAAGCCGATTTTTTTGTTACCGGAGATTTCAAGTACCATCAGTTTTTCGATGCCGAAAATAAAATTGTGATAGCAGATGTGGGGCATTATGAAAGTGAGCAATTTACTAAAGAACTTTTTTATGAATTACTTACGAAAAAATTCCCTAAATTTGCAGTCCGTTTTTCGGAGGTAAAAACCAATCCGGTATTTTACTTTTAATTTTTATTGAGTTGAATTTAAAGATTAACGAGCGATGAATACATCAATTACAAGGCAAGAAGACAAAGACATTTCAATTGAAGATAAGCTGCGCGCCTTGCATGAATTGCAGAGTGTAGTTTCTGAAGTAGATAAAATTAAAACCCTAAGAGGGGAATTGCCGCTTGAGGTGCAGGATCTGGAGGATGAAATTGCAGGGCTGCGTACCAGGCTGGTAAACCTCGAGGATGAAATTAAAACCCTCGAAACCGCAATTAACAACAAAAAAATTGCCATTAAAGACTCGCAGGTACTTATTGCGAAATATACCGAGCAGCAAAATAATGTGCGGAACAACCGCGAGTTCGATTCTCTGTCTAAAGAAATTGAATTTCAAACCCTTGAAATCGAACTTTCTGAAAAAAGAATCAAGGAATTTTCGACTGAAATGGCAGAGAAAAAAGAAATCATTGATTCTTCAAAAACAATGTTGAAAGAGCGCGAAGAGGATTTGGACAGGAAGAAAAATGAACTGGACGAAATTACCCAGGAAACCAGAATTGAAGAAGAAAAGTTAAAAGGCAAAGCTGAAAAAATTGAATCGTTTATCGAGCCTCGTTTGCTTACAGCGTTTAAACGGATTCGTAAAAATGCCCGCAACGGTATGGCAGTGGTTACCATACAGCGTGATGCCTGCGGGGGTTGTTTTAATAAAATTCCGCCACAGCGTCAGCTTGATATTGCCAGCCACAAAAAAATTATTGTTTGTGAATATTGCGGACGGATTTTGGTGGATAAAGACATCAATTTAGTTGAAGTGGAATAATACTTTTGTTCGATAATATTGCAAAGCGTGGGAACATTTCTGCGCTTATTTCGTTTCAATTAAAAATTTATTATATATGAAAAAATTCAAAATTCTAGTCCTTTTAGTTTTTGCCTTTACAGGAGTTATAGCCCAGGAAACCCGTGACACTTCCTATTGGAAAGTTACGGGAAATGTATCGGTTAACTTGAGCCAGATTTCGTTCTCCAACTGGATTGGCGGCGGTAAAAATTCTGTTTCGGGTGTTGGTTTATTCAACATGAATGGCATTTACGAAAAAGACAAAATCCAGTGGGATAATACAATAAAAACCGGTTATGGTCTTTTAAAAGAAGAAGAAGACCAGGTGGTTAAAACAGATGATAAACTGGAGTTGAATTCAAAACTTGGCGTTCAAATGAAAAATGAGCACCTGTTTTATTCAACCTACGCAAATTTTTTAACGCAGTTTGCCAACGGATATAAATACCCAAATACTGCCGATAAAATTTCAACACTTTTTGCCCCGGCATACCTCACTTTGGCAACAGGTTTGGATTACCAGCCATCCGAAAATTTTTCCCTGTTTTTTACACCGGTATCCGGAAAATTCACTTTTGTGACTGATGAACAACTTTCGGCTGACGGTGCTTTTGGCGTGGAACCCGGGAAAAAGGCACGGGCTGAAATGGGCGCCATTGTTAAAAGTGAGTTTAAAACACCCGTGGTAAAGAATGTGGATCTTGGCACTACATTAACTTTGTTTTCCAATTATTTCAATAACCCGCAAAACATTGACGTAAACTGGGATATTGCCCTGAATATGAAAATCAATGATTTTCTTTCAGCCAATTTACTTACCAACCTGGTTTACGATCACGATATTTTGATTCCGGTTGACAACGAAGGAAATACCGGGAGAAGAGTTCAACTTAAACAATTATTTGGAGTTGGCCTAAGCTATAAGTTTTAGACGGCCTTTTGAATTGAAAAATGGGGTGAGAATTCGTATTCTTACCCCATTTTTGTATGGTGTTTTTTGGACCGGATTTACCAGCTTCCTCCGGCGCCACCGCCACCAAAGCTTCCTCCACCGAATCCGCCAAAACCACCGCCTCCAAAGCTACCACTTCCAGATGAGAAATTGCCAAATGAGCCGCCATGCGAACGGCTACCCGACATCATTCCCAGGGCTACCCAAAGAGGCAGATTTTTCCCTGGCGAATAAAACCTGCGTTTACGGCCACGCAATGCAGGAATGATTATAAAAAACAAGAGCAAAATGATAAAAACCGGAATTCCACTACCTTTTTTCGTGTAATTTTCCTGGTAATATTCTGCCGTGTATTCCCCTTTTGTAATGTCCATTATAACATTAATTCCGCTATCCAATCCCTGGTAGTATTTGCCTTGCCTAAAGTGGGGAATCATCTCATTATCAATGATGGTGCCGTTTACAACTGCATCTGGCAAAACACCTTCCAAACCATAGCCGGTGGCAATAAAAATCCGGCCTTGTTCATTTCCGGTTTTTGGTTTTACAAGTATTACCAAACCATTGTTTTTGCCTTGTTGCCCAACACCCCATTTTTCGCCTAAACGAAAAGCATAATCACTTGTATCGTAACCTTCCAGATCAGGAACAGTTACAACCACAATCTGGGTTGAAGTTTCGCGTGAAAATTGAACGAGTTTTGTTTCCAGGTTATTGGCTTCCGACTGGTTTAAAATTCCTGCGAAATCGTTTACCAGTTTTGGCGGAACAGGGCGTTCGGGTATTTCTGCGTGTAAAGTTGAAAATCCTGCAAGTAAAATTAATATTGTAAGTATTTTTTTCATTTTTCCTCCTTGTCCGTTCCAAACGAAATTTCGTCTGATAATTCATTTACATCATCTTTCTGGTAGGGAAAATGCTGCTTTAATTGTTTTCCGGCCTGTTTGATTCCGGTTGAAAGCCCTTCGGTAAATTTTCCTTCTCTGAATTTTTCAACCATTTTTTCTTTTATTACTTCCCAGAAATTTGCTGGAACTTTCAGGTTTATTCCGGCATCACCCAGAATGGCAAATTTGTGGTCTTCTATGGCCAGGTAAAAAAGCACGCCGTTACGCAATTTGGTTTTGTGCATTTCCAGTTTTTCAAAAATGTAGGCTGCCCTGTCCAGAACTTCGTCTTTGCAATGTTTCTCTATGTGAACACGTATCTCTCCCGAAGTGTTGGTTTCGGCAACGCGAATGGCATTAATTATCTGCAGTTTATTCTCTTCTGAAAAGTATTTTCTGACACTCATTTTTTGTCTGTTAAAATTCCACAACCGGTGCCTGGTCTGCTCCCTGACGTGCTTCAAAGTAATTTTTCTTGTCGAACCCAAGCATCCCGGCATAAATGAGTTGCGGGAACTTACGGATGTATGCATTATATGCCTGTGTAACTTCATTAAATTTCATGCGCTCAACAGTTATCCGGTTTTCTGTTCCTTCGAGCTGTGCCTGTAAATCGAGGAAATTCTGATTGGCTTTCAGGTCGGGGTAGCGTTCTACCACCACCATTAACCTGCTTAAAGCAGAAGAAAGCCCTTGCTGAGCCTGGTTAAATTGCTCGATGGCTTCCGGCGATAAATTATTCGGATCTACATTTACCGATGTGGCTTTCGAGCGCGCTTCAATTACCCCAACCAGTGTTTCCTGCTCAAAATCTGCATAACCTTTTACCGTATTTACCAGGTTGGGAATCAAATCTGCCCGGCGTTGGTAAACGTTTTCAACCTGCGACCATTGTGAAGAAACCTGTTCTTCCAAATCAACCATTTTATTGTAACCGCAACTTGACAGAAATAAACCTGCCACTGCGACTAAAAGAATCAATGTACCTCTTTTCATATCTAATTTCATTTGTTTAACTTTCAAATATCCTCAAAATGTGTGAAAAATCATCCCGTTTTTCGGGGAAAGGCACTAATTTGCCGCTGTATTTCATCTATCAAAAGATAAACCAAAGAAAAAAGCATGACAAAGGAACAATTTAGGAAAGCAATTTTGGAAGGTATCCCTTACGAACTTCCGGAAGAAAAACCTTATGATTTATCTGTTAGCCACGCGCCCAAAAGGAAAGATGTATTGAATCGTGAAGAAAAGAAACTGGCGCTGAAAAATGCATTGCGGTATTTTCCGAAAAAGTTTCACGACATTTTGGCGCCCGAGTTTTTAGAAGAATTGCAAAAATACGGACGGATTTACATGTACCGTTTCCGGCCTGATTATGAAATGTATGCGCGGCCCATCGCTGAATATCCCTGTCGGTCGAAAAAAGCGGCATCCATCATGCTGATGATTCAGAACAACCTCGACCCGGCAGTGGCACAACATCCGCACGAACTGATTACTTATGGCGGAAATGGTGCGGTGTATCAAAACTGGGCGCAATACCGGCTTACGATGAAATACCTGGCTGAAATGACAAACAACCAAACACTTGTGATGTATTCCGGCCATCCGTTGGGTCTGTTCCCTTCACCTCCGGATGCGCCGCGCGTTGTGGTTACCAACGGAATGATGATTCCAAACTATTCATCGAAAGAGGATTATGAAAAATTCAATGCGTTGGGTGTTACGCAATACGGTCAAATGACAGCCGGTTCATTTATGTACATTGGTCCGCAGGGGATTGTACACGGAACTACCATTACATTGCTGAATGCTGCCCGTTTTCATGCCGACGGACCTGTTGAAGGGAAAATATTTGTTTCCAGCGGTTTGGGTGGAATGTCGGGTGCCCAGCCCAAGGCAGCAGTTATTGCCGGCATGGTTGCTTTGGTAGCAGAAATCAATCCGCAAGCGCTTCAAAAAAGGCATGAACAGGGTTGGGTAAATGAAATTTATTCTGAATTGGATGAATTGATTGCCCGAATGCTGGATGCCCGGAAGAAGAAAGAAGCAGTTTCGCTGGCTTACGAGGGAAATGTGGTTGATTTGTGGGAGAAACTCGCTGAGAAAAACATAAAAATCGATTTAGGCTCCGACCAGACTTCTCTTCATAATCCGTTTGCCGGTGGGTATTATCCCGCAGGACTATCATTTGAGGAGTCGAATGAAATGATGGCTGAACAACCTGAGGAGTTTAAGGGAAAGGTATATGAATCGCTGCGGAGGCAGGTAAATGCCATCAATAAATTAACGCAAAGCGGGATGTATTTTTTTGATTACGGCAATGCGTTTTTGCTGGAAGCCAGCAGAGCAGGTGCTGAAATCTATGATGATCGGGGAGAATTCCGGTATCCGTCTTACGTGCAGGATATTATGGGGCCGCTTTTTTTCGATTACGGATTTGGCCCTTTTCGCTGGGTTTGCACTTCGGGAAATGCCGAAGATTTAGCTAAAACCGATCAGATTGCAGCACGGGTTTTAACTGAACTGGCAGAAGAAGCTCCTGCAGAAATTAAACTTCAAATGAAAGACAATCTGCATTGGATAAAACAGGCCGGTTCAAATAAACTGGTGGTGGGTTCGCAGGCGCGTATTTTGTATGCCGATTGCACCGGCAGAATTCAAATTGCACAGGCATTTAATGAAGCCATCCGGAAGGGAGAAATTTCGGCGCCGATTGTTTTGGGACGCGACCATCACGATGTTTCGGGCACGGATTCGCCCTACCGCGAAACTTCAAACATTTACGATGGCTCAGCACTGACAGCCGACATGGCCGTACAGAATTTTGTGGGCGACAGTTTTCGGGGAGCCACCTGGGTTTCGCTGCATAATGGCGGCGGAGTAGGGTGGGGCGAAGTAATTAATGGTGGCTTTGGACTAACCATCGATGGTTCGGATGATGCTAAAAAACGCCTGGAAATGATGCTGCATTGGGATGTGAATAACGGGATTGCCCGTAGAAGCTGGGCACGAAACAAACCGGCACGCTTCGCCATTGAACAGGCTATGAAAGAAAATGCGGAGTTAAAAGTTACGCTGGCAAATGAGACCGATGAGCATTTATTGGAGAGTCTATTCTGAAAATATCATGGAATATGGCCGGCGGATTTCCCTGCTAAGTTCATCAATTCCAATATTCCGGCTTTTACGGATGGTTTCGCGACCATCGAAAAATACGAGGATGGTGGGTGCGGCAAAAACCTGGTGCTGACCGGCCACTTCGGGCAAAACATCTGATTTTATATAGGCTAGTTTTACCTTCGGAAATTCTTTCTGAATCAATTCAGCTACTTTGGGTTTAAGTACTTTGCATACATTGCAGGCCTCGGTTGAAAAATAACCCAGCAGGGCTGGCTCTTCCTGTTTCAGCCGGTTAAACTCATTCAGCGATTGAATTTCTGTAAACATTTTCTGAGAATTTTTAAAACTGGCCTGTCCGAAGCATAACCAGTGTGCAGTTTTCCACCGTTTCAATACCAGCCAATTCAAGTTTTTCCTTCAATTCATCGTTTTCTGCACCGGGATTAAAAATCACCCTTTGGGGTTTCAGGTGGATGATGGGATCATAATATTCAGGTTGGTGTCTGGCTCCCAAATACATGGTTACGGTGTGAATGTTGTTTTCTTTGGGAAATTCGGTTTGAATGGTGACACCGTCCACCTGCCCAACCCGTTTTGCAATGCCAACAACTTCATGATCATATTCCCTCAGCATTCGAATCGCTATATTTGAATAACGCTCAGGTTTGGGGCTTGCTCCAATCACCAGCGTCTTTTTATTTATGTTTTCCATTGCTTTTACTTTTTCTGTACAAGAACCACCGCATGACATGAAATGCCTTCTTCCCTACCTTCGAAACCCAGTTTTTCAGTGGTGGTTGCTTTAACTGAAATTTGTCCGGCTTCAATTCCAATAACCTGCGCCATTACCTTTTTCATTTCCATGATAAACGGTTTCAGTTTTGGTTGCTGTGCACTAATTGTGGTATCGATGTTCACGATTTCAAAACCTGCATTTTTTACCAAAGCATACGTTTTTTTTAACAGTATTTTACTGTCGATGTTTTTAAATTGTTCAGAATTATCAGGGAAATGTGTGCCAATGTCGCCCAGATTAACTGCGCCGAGCAGGGCATCGCATATAGCGTGAATCAACACATCGCCATCAGAATGTGCCACGGCACCTTTGTTGTGCGGAATTAAAATACCGCCCAGCCACAAGGTTTCTCCTTCAGAAAGGCGGTGAACATCATATCCCTGCCCGATTCGAATCATTTTATTATCGCTGGTTTCCAAAGGCTTCTACATCAAACGAAAGCGTAAAACGCAACGTGTTTTCCAATGGATGATTTCGTTGAGTGGGTAGCAGATAAGAGAAATCGAGAGCAAAAACATTCATTCTAAAACCTGCGCCAGCAGTCAGGAATTTCCGGTTCCCCTTGTTTTCATGTTCCCAGAAATACCCGGCTCTCAGCGCAAACTGGTTGTTATACCAATATTCCACACCTAATGAGAAGTTGATTTCCTGTAATTCCTCTTTCATTCCGCCAGGAGCATCGCCAAAGGATGAAAATATACCTGCGATAGGGGATTTGTCGGAGTTTAAGCCTCCAGGGTAAATAATGGCGCCTTCTTCAAAAAGAGTGGTGTCTTTAGGAGGAGTGGGAACCAATAACTTGTTGGCTTCAACTGCAAAAGTAAATTTATTGTAGTTATCAAGTTCGGTTGTATAGGCTGTTCCCAGTTTCAACATGGTGGGAATAAAATCTTTCACTTCGCCATCGGTATATGAAATTTTTGCCCCGATGTTTTGGATATTGATCCCGGCAGAAAAAATATTGTCGCGCCGGTTTGCCCTGAATTTATTATAATAATAAAATGCCACGTCGGCAGCATATGAATTCCCGGCTTTTGATTCTACTCCGTTAATCAATTGTCCGCCTGTCAGGTCTGAACGAATGTAACGCAAAGCAACAGAACCCGAAAAAACTTCAGAAAGCAGTCGGGAATATCCCAGGTCGATAGCAAATTCGTTAGGACTTTGTTGTCCCATAAATTCCCCAAATTCACTTGTAAACATGATGTCTCCAAGCGAAAAGTACCGGAGTGAACTACTCACGGACTGAACATCGTCAATTTTTTTGTAGCCTACCAGGTAAGCCAGGTTCATATCATCAACCAGGTTACGCAACCAGGGCGAGTAAGAAAGGCTTACTCCCATTTCGCTTTCCATAAAAGCATATTTTGCCGGATTCCAGTGCTGGGAACTCAGGTCAGGAGTGGTTCCAACGCCGGCATCGCCTATACCGCCAGCCCGCGAGTCGGGTGTAATGGAAAGAAATGGCACTGCTGTGGTGATTGTATTGGCTCCTGAAGTGGTGGCTTGTCCATTGGCCATTTCTGCGGTTGTAACTACAAGGGCAATTACAAGTAAAATACGTACTAATTTGATCATAATTCTTTAAAAATTGGCGTTGCAAATATAAGAATTGTAAACGATGCAACAATTAAAACTAAAATGAGAGAACGGTGGTTTTACTTAAAAAGTACATTTCGTTAATAAATTCATCTGGCCACAAGTAATTTTCCTGCATTTGAAGTAATTAATCCATCGGAATTCTGGGCAGTTACCCGGTATAAAAAAATGCCACTTCGCAGTTGAATTTTCGCTTCATTTAAATCCCACCTGACCGGATTACTGGCTGTTCCGTTTGAACCAACCTGCGTTGCAAAATAGTCGATGCGGCTTCCGTTTTGGTCGAAAATTTCAAAAATAACTTCGAAAGTGGCATCAGCCTGATTGTGTTCGAAAGTAAAAAAGGTGTAATCAGTAACCGGGTTGGGATAATTGGTCACCTGCGATATTACAAATTCGCCGGTTACTTCAAATTCAATTTCAACTTCGGTTGAATTGTTGGCCACATCCCATGCTTTTAATTTTAAACTGTGTTTTCCTACCGTAAGATCTTTCAGCGGATAACTTATGGTTCCACTTGTATAATCTCCGGCATTTGACTGATAGAAATTATTAAGAATCATGACCTTTGAATAATCGTTATTCAGAACTGCCGTAATATCGTGCCCAATTCCTGAACCTGCAGTATTTATGCCGTTCTCGTCGGATAAATAAGCCAGAAGTGTAGGATTTTTACTTACCTTTTCGCCTGAAACGAAATCGGGCGAATCGAGAAAGAGTTCAATCTCAGGGCCTTCGTTATCTGTGATTTCTGAACCCGGACCCCCAATCATAAAATTATCAAAAACTCCGTGAGCGTCAACTTCTTCATTTTGTGCGTAATAAATAATTTTTCCTTTTCCCAGGCTATATGAAATATCTTTTGGAATGACAAAACTAAAGGAGAATTCACCGTTTTTAACCTCGGCAAGCCCTTTGTAAATAATATTTTCCTGAACTTTAAAATTCATGGGCCTTTCGCCGGCATTACCCATGGTACTCATCATAACAGCCTTATCGTAAACCGTTGGAATGATTTCACCTGAAAAATTGTTGAGTTTATTTCCTGATTCGTCTCCCACATATCCGGTAACAGTAACAGCCTGCATTGCGCCAACTGTGTCAGCTGATTGCGCTGCATCGTGTCCGTTAATTGCAGTGGTGAAAACCCGGTGCCGTGGATAAGAAAGTTTCAGTGCCGGATTGGCCAGAAGGCTGAAATTTCTTTTGTTGATGGTATTTATCGTGTTTGTTTTTGCAAGCCGCATTATGTCGCCCAACCGATAATTTTCGCCATTGCTATCTTTTTTGAAAACAAAATTGTAAAAGCTGCGGCTAAGTAAAAAGTTGGAATAGGCAAATACAAGGCGAGTGGTGGAAAATAGTCCGATTCCTCCTCCGTTGGAATTAAAAAGAACATATTCACCTGCAGAGGTGTCATCGGTGTCGAACCGGCTAAATTCACAGGTAGCCGTTACGAAAATAAAAAGACGCTGACTGTTCGACCAGGAATTTATGTGGCTGATATCCAAAACTTTTTCGTCGGCCAGCCATCGATCGTTGGCATGCCCCACATAATTCAGTACCAGCACGCCATCTTTTACACGTTGATTGATTGCTTCAGTAACTTCCGGATAACTTTCACCTCCCGGCCCGGTAATTTGCTGGTAGGCATCGAAATAAATTTTATCAGTTATAAATTCACCGTGATTTTCATTTAGATAGTTTGCCAATTTTTCGGAATCAGACATATGTAAATTACCATCCTCGTCGTCGGCAATAAAACTTACAATATTTCTCCAGTTTCCTAACGCCTGTTGGCTGTGGTAATCTTTCACTTTTTTTATCGCTATTTCAGCCTGAAATGTAGTTGAGGCCGGAATTCGTCCTATTCCCAAATCAATGGCGCCACTGTAAACACTTTCGCCGGCATCAAGCATCACAAAATAATCGTCGGTAACAAATGAGTAAACCGGATTCAGGGAATTGTCAGACTGGAATGTAGGAATAAATGCGGATCTTGCTAAATCGATTCCTTTGTTATCGTAACTTCCGTCACCAAACAGCAGTACATATTTTAACCCGTTGTTCCGGTCGTAAAACATTTTAATGAAATTTCGAATTCCAGAGGCATCCTTGTTGCCAGAGCTGAATTCGTTATAAACTTTATCAGATGCCACAACTTCTACCTTCATACCGTCTTGCGTGCGATGAAAATCAGCTAGTTTATTGGCTTGTGTCAGAAAAATTGGGTGTGAAATGATTAGAAATTCAGGTGTGCTAATTCCATGAAGATTTTGATTCTCAACCTCGCCAACCATTTCGGGTTCAGGAAAATTTCCGTTCGGACTGAAAGCTGCATACTCTTTTAATGAATCAGCCGGTCTTCTCCCCGTAGCTTTGTTGTTTGCCATTTGTAACGGAATTTCCTGAACATTAAAAATATCGGTAACATCCCAAACTTTTAAGTCGGAAACTCCGGTTTCTATTGAAAACTCCAGAATGTTATCCTGTCCAACCGATTTTTTATCCCTGAAAAACAACAATTCGTTATTTGTTTTAAGTTTTCTGCGGTAATTAATTTCGATGTAATCGAGCCATGCCTCAGGACTTGAGCCGCTTCCGAAATACTGTACTTTTAAATCGAGATTTTCAGGTGGTGCCGAAAAAGTAAATCGTTCTGACCGTCCGTCTGCAAACAACCCCGCGTTGTCGGCAGTATTCACCTGGTTAAAGGAAATTTTTCCGAGGTTTGTTTGATTGGCTTTAACCGTCATTTCAGAATTTGAAGATGAGCGTGCTGCAGCATTCACCCTGATAAAAACATCAGATGAGCTGTCAACGTCAGTCAGTTGAAAACTGTAATCTTTGTTTGTACCGTTAATAAATTTATCACTGAACCATTGTTTGCCGGAATGAATCAGGTTAATTTTTTCATTTTTATAGATTTGAAATGCGTTGAAGGAGGAAATTGAATGGGTAGGTGGGTCTTCGATATTTGGGAGAAGCTGCATGTTTTTTTGTGAACCCCCGCTTTCGCTTAAAAAGAAATGCCCTTTTTTAGCATATGGATTTAACCGGTGGTCGAAAAAATCTCCAAAACCGGAAGGATTCCATTCCACTGTTCCGGGTGCATAAAAAAACAGGCAGTCAGTTCCATTATTTCTGCCGCGCCAAACTGCTACTTGTGGCAAATCATCATATTCAATTTTTCCGGGGTTTTCAGAAAGAATTATGCCTCCTGCTCCAAATACTTTTACCTGCGAAGGATTTGTAAATCCATACTCTGCAAGTTTCGAATATGGAATTTTGTAAATCCCTTTTCCTGACGTGCTGATTTTAACCCATTTGCCTTCATTTAAAACCGATTCCGATTTCCATGCATGGGTTATGACTTGCGCCGATTTTAATTTTTGTGGAATTTGTTTTAATGCAAACTGCTTCAGTTTTAAAATTTTTTCTCCTTTGCGGATAATGGCTGGTATTTGAATTTCAATTTTTTGGGTATCTGCTGAATTTAACCTGGTTTGTTTTATTTCGGATTTCTCCGGTATTTCATCAAAATAAAGCTTCAGGTTGTGCGATTCAACTTCTTCAAATTGTGGATTTTCCAAAATGAAATGAAAATTCTGTTCCTTGTTTTTAACTTGAAATGATTTATAAAAAATGGGTATCTGCGAACCCGGAAATGCGTACCCTGCATCGGAAAATGTCTGGCCAAGTTTGTTTTCAGGAGCATCCGTAAAATGCCAGTTAAGGGCAATTATTTCCCTCCGGATATCGGTAGGAGTAAAACCAGTTAATAAAAGTAGTAACAGTATGGTATATCTATTCATTATGAAACAACATATTTAAACAACTTTAAAACGCCTTCAGAAAATAATTATTGCAGGTGCAACCATTTACAATAAAACAATTATTTTTGTCAAATAACAGGCAAATATAACCACATGGTTTATAAAACATGAAAAATTATAATATTGCAAAACAATAAGAATTCAACAAATCAGTTATATTTGTAACAATCGGAAAAAAATGAAAAACACTAATTTGATGAAAATAAGGACGTTATTGTTACTGTTTTTAGCTGCCTTAATGTCAGGATGCGGACTTTTTGGAGGTGGCGGAAGAGGCGAGTCTTCACGTACTACCGGATGGGAATATAATGCCGAGGAAACGGGAAATATTCCTTATATATCTGGTTATGAGCAGGAACCCGGGCCGGGACTTGTTTTCATTCAGGGTGGTACTTTTACCATGGGCCGTGTTGAAGAAGATGTGATGTACCGGTGGGATAACCATCCGCGCAGGGTAACTGTTGCCTCATTTTATATGGACGAAACTGAAGTTTCAAACCAGGACTATCGCGAGTATATTCACTGGTTGGGCAGAGTTTACCCCGGCGACAGGCAAAAACTCAATGCTGCACTTCCTGATACTACTTTATGGAGAAGTGAGCTGGCCTACAATGAACCCTATGTTAACAACTATTTCAGGCACCCGGCTTATACCGATTATCCTGTTGTGGGTGTTACATGGGAACAGGCCGAAGCTTATTGCGATTGGCGTACTGACAGGGTGAATGAACAGATTCTTGTTTCCAGAAGAATTTTACAGCACGACAACACCCAATCTGGTGAGAATGTTTTTACCACCGATACTTATTTAACCGGTTTATATGATGGAACAGCAGGAGATAGACCTCAGGAAAGTCCGGATGGTACTTCACGCAGGGTTAGATGGGAAGACGGGCTGATGCTTCCAAATTACCGTTTGCCAACCGAGGCGGAATGGGAATATGCAGCTTATGGATTAATTGGTAATACCGATGGAGAACTCCTCACCGATCGCAGAATTTATCCCTGGAACGGAGCTTACCTCAGAGAAGACAGAAGAAAACAAAAAGGCCGTATGAAGGCCAACTTTGTGAGGGGACGTGGTGACATGATGGGTATGGCAGGTGCTTTAAACGATAATGCCGACATTTCCGCTCCGGTATTTTCTTACGATCCGAACGATTACGGATTATATTGTATGGCCGGAAATGTGAATGAATGGGTGGCTGATGTTTACCGTCCGCTGTCATTCCTTGATGTGGATGAATTCCAGCCTTTCAGGGGTAATGTGGTTACAGAATACCGCCGTGGACCAGATGGAGGATATGTTCGTGATCAATACGGAAAACTGGTTCAGGATACCATTGCCGATTACAGAAATTATCTCGATGGAAGTTCCAATTCACAATTAATAGAAGGAGTAGACTGGGTTGCAGAGGAAGGAAGAAGCACAGAAGATATGTATATCCAGGATGACAGGCCTGGTTATTTCTCATCATTAATCAGCGACGAAGTCAGGGTTTATAAAGGTGGTTCATGGAAAGACCGTCCATACTGGCTGGTTCCGGGAACTAGAAGATATCTTGAACAAACCAGGGCCCAAAACGATTTGGGATTCCGATGTGCCATGACCCGAGTTGGAAGTCCTGAAGGTTTTTAATATAAATTGAAAGTTTAACTGAACCTCATTTGCCACAGGTAAATGAGGTTTTTTATTTTAAGTTATGACTATTGAGCAAATCTATAAACTTTTCGAAACTCATCAGAAAGTTATAACTGACAGCCGGAAAATTGAAACAGGCTGCCTTTTTTTTGCATTGAAAGGAGATAAATTCAACGGAAACCAATTTGCCAATGACGCACTTAACAAGGGAGCTGCTTTTGCAATTGTTGATGAACAGGAATATAACACTTCAGAGAAAACCATTTTGGTTGAAAATGTTCTTCAAACTTTGCAGAAATTGGCATATTTCCATAGGAAACAACTGGGAATCCCAATTCTTGGAATAACCGGTTCAAACGGAAAAACCACTACCAAAGAGCTTATTTCAGCCATCTTAAGAGAAAAATATCGGGTGGCATTTACTCAGGGAAATCTGAATAATCACATCGGTGTGCCGCTTACACTCCTTTCAATGAATAAAACAACAGAAATTGGAGTAGTGGAAATGGGTGCAAACCACCCGTTTGAAATCGGAAAACTATGTGATATTGCCGACCCCGATTTCGGTATTATTACGAATATTGGCCGTGCTCACCTGGAAGGGTTTGGTTCATTCGAAATCATTAAAAAAACAAAAGCCGAATTGTATGAGCATTTGAAAAGAAAGGGGGGTACCATTATTTATAACAACGATAATCCCGTTCTAAATGAACTGGTTGACGACTATTCAAATAAAATTAGTTTTGGAAAAACAAATGCTGATTTTACCGGTGAACCTGTTTCTTCATCTCCTTACCTTCATGCCAAAGTAAACTTTCCCAGAGGTGTTCTTTTTTTGAATTCGCACCTGACCGGTGAGTACAACTTTGAAAATATAATGGCAGCAGCGTGCATAGGGAATTTTTTCCAGGTTGAACCGCTAAAAATCCAGGCAGCTATAAAAAACTACCGGCCACAAAATAATCGTTCACAACTCCTGGAAAAAAACGGTTTGCAAATTATAATGGATGCCTACAATGCCAATCCAACAAGTATGCAGGTATCCATCGAAAGTTTTATATCGGCCTTTCAGAAACCCCGGTTTCTGATTCTCGGTGATATGCTCGAGCTGGGCGACCAATCATTAAATGAACATATTTCAATACTGGAACAAACAAAAAAACACCCCTTTAAAGCGGTGTTTCTTGTAGGGCCGGTTTTTAAAGAGGCAGCCCATAATTTTTCGTATTTTACGTTTTCAGATGTTTCAGCGCTATGCAGCCATTTGTCTCACAATCCCATAAAAAAAGGATATGTTCTTATTAAAGGCTCACGCGGAATTCAACTTGAAAAAGTGATTGATTTCCTTTAGTTTACAGAAGATTTATCAACTTTCAGTACATCTGAAATAGCCTGTTCGAAAGTGGCTTTCGGAAGCGCTCCCATAGCCATTTGCGGTTGTCCGTCAACCGGCACAAACAGTAAAGAAGGGATACTCTGAATACCAAACATGCCTGCCAATTCCTGTTCCTGTTCGGTATCCACCTTATAAATTAAAAGCTTGTCACCATATTCTTTCTGGAGTTCTTCCAAAACGGGGGCAACCATTTTACATGGGCCGCACCAGTCAGCGTAAAAGTCTATCATACAAGGTACTGAACCTTCGTATTTCCACTCTTTGTTTTCTTCAAAATTAAAGACCTTTTCTTTGAATGTCTCTTTTGTTAAGTGTTCCAACATATTTATAAAATTTAAAAATTTACATATCTAAATGTGTCGATACTAAAAATACAAAGATAATACCATTTTATCTGTATGAAAAATAGAACTGGTTTTCCCTCAAATAATTGTAATTTTGTCACGATTTTTTCCGGAACTGTCAGGAAATTTTTTTTTTGAACACATTTTTGTCAGAATATGAAGGATAAACTGAAAAACAAGGTATTTAAATACATAACTGAAGCTGCCGAACAATTGAACCAGGAAACCTATGTAATAGGAGGTTATGTTCGTGATACGATATTAAACCGGCCTTCCAGGGACATAGATATTGTAACATTGGGAAATGGCATAGAACTGGCTGAACATTGTGCCCGAAAAATAAAACCAAAGCCGAAAGTTACAGTTTTTAAGAATTTTGGTACAGCACAATTAAAATACCTGAATTTTGAAGTTGAATTTGTAGGAGCCCGTAAAGAATCATATCGTAATGATTCAAGAAAGCCAATTGTGGAAAATGGTACACTGGAAGATGACCAGAATCGCCGTGACTTTACTATTAATGCCTTGGCAATGAGTTTAAACAAAGAGAATTTCGGAGAACTTATAGATCCTTTTAACGGGTTGAAAGATTTGGCCCAAAAAATTATCCGGACTCCGCTCGATCCCAACATTACATTTTCTGATGATCCGTTGCGTATGATGCGTGCCATCCGGTTTTCCACCCAGCTTGATTTTGAAATTGAAGCAGCTTCCCTGCAAGCCATTGCAACAAACCGTGAAAGGATAAAAATTGTTTCCGCAGAAAGAATAGCTGATGAAATGAATAAAATTATGATGGCTGAAAAACCATCTGTTGGGTTTAAATTGTTGGAAGAAACCGGGTTGTTGAACATTATTTTCCCCGAATTGCAACAAATGAAAGGTGTTGATATTGTAAAAGGAACCGGTCATAAAGACAATTTTTATCACACGCTTGAAGTGCTTGATCGTATTGTACCATACACTGATAATCTTTGGTTGCGCTGGTCGGCATTGTTGCACGATATTGCCAAACCGGCCACCAAAAAATTTATTGAAGGCCAGGGCTGGACTTTTCATGCCCATAATTTTGTTGGAGTTAAAATGATTCCGAAAATTTTTCGAAGATTGAAACTTCCTCTAAACGAGAAGATGAAATATGTTCAGAAAATAGTTAAGTTGCACATGAGGCCAATTATACTTTCTGAAGATGAAGTTACTGATTCTGCTGTGCGGCGTTTGCTTTTTGAAGCCGGCGATGATATTGACGACCTGATGACTTTGTGCGAAGCCGATATCACCTCCAAAAACCCGGAAAAGGTTAAACGCTATATGAAAAATTTTAAAATTGTACGCCTCAAGCTCAAAGAAATTGAGGAAAAGGACGCCATTCGGAATTTTCAGCCTCCAATTTCCGGGGAGTTGATTATGGAAAAATTTGGTCTGGTGCCAAGTCGTGAAGTTGGGCTGATAAAAGATGCGATTAAAGAGGCCATACTTGACGGAGAAATCCGGAATAACTATGAAGAAGCATTTGCTTTTATGCTGAAAAAGGCAGAGGAGTTGGGTCTGACACCCGAAAATTAACGATTTATCTGTAACTTCAGCAAAACCGGTAAATGATCACTAAATCCGCCATTGTAGCGAAAACCAATGTATGTTCGGTTTGGTTTTATTCCGCCATACCGTTCATCGTTTTCCAGTAGAAACGGCAACTGGACTATTTTTGCCCACTCTGCACGGGTAAACAGTGTATTCCCGGTTTTCAGTAAATTTCCCGAAACCATTATCTGGTCAAAAACAGACCATTGCGATTGATATTTCAATGTCCCAGGTTCCTTATTCATCCACGAAAAGGAAAGATTGTACATTTGATTTTTATTGTAATTCAGGTTATTTTCTGAAAACTCTTCGACTCCCAAATGCAAAGAAATGCTTTCGTCAGAAGGCTGGTCGTTAAAATCGCCAACAATTACAATGTTGGGGTTGCCGTGTTTTTTTTGCACAAATTCAATTTCACTTCGTAAAATATTTGCTGCCCGATTCCGAAGCGACTGGCTTTCCAATAATCCGGAATATCTTGAAGGCCAGTGATTGGCAAATAAATGCAAGGTATCGGTTTTTTTTATAATTCCTGAAACATACAGAATTTCTCTTGAATTAAGCACCGAATCGTTTTCTAAACGGATTGGAATGTATTTATATTCCAGCGGATAGAATTCATCCTCGTTGTACAGCAGTGCAACATCAATCCCTCGAAAATCAGGAGATTCTTTGTGAATAATTTTATAAGAAAAAGATTTTAAGGGTGTTTCGCTGATTAACCTTTCTAAAACGAAACGGTTTTCAATTTCGCAAAGTGCCACAATTTCCGGCGGTTTCCACCCTGAGGAACTTAAAATTACTTTCGAAATATTTTGGATTTTCTTGTTAAACCGTTTGTATGTCCAGCGTCGATCACCTTTTGGAGTAAATTCATCATCGTTTGTTTCGTGGTTATTTTTTATGTCGAAAAGATTTTCAACGTTGTAAAACAGAATAGTTGCTTGGTCGGTATTTTGTTGTGGAAAAGTTTTGCCAGAAATAAGAATGAACAGGCAAAACAGGAAAGCCTTATTTTTCATTCTTTTTTTCAATTCGCTCATAAGCCCCAAGATCAGGGCCATCGTCAGACAACCGATCTTTATTTAAAAGGTCCATGGGGAACAATTTGGCATAATCAGGATTTCCAATGTCTTTTGCAGCCGAAAGGGTATCAAGCGCATAATTGTAGTCATTATACGGATCAACAAACAACGGATTGTATTCCTCGCCTTTCCATACGTTTTTGTAATGATCTTTACTGGCCGTGTTAAATGTATCGGGAACCTGGATGATACAATGGTCGAAGTAATAATTGAAAGCTTTTTCCTCATTTTTGCCCAGTTCTATTTCCATTTGTTTGTTGCCGTAAATGATGCTGTTTCCAAAAAAAGCTTTTTCAAGGTCTCCTGTGTGTGTAACTTTTGAACCATCTGCCAATTCAATAACCAATGCATTGGAAAGTACCAGTGAGGCCGTTTTTCTCACTCGTGATGTGTATCCGCCCCAGTAGTTGGCAATGGTCGTATGGTAAAATTCATATTCTCCGCCAACCAGCAATGCTGCGGCGTAGAAACCGCAATTTGCAATTACGTTATTGTACCCCGAAATTTTCGATTTCATGGCAAATAATCCGGCATAGGCCATGTTTTCAATTTTTGAGTTTGAAAGTTCGAGAGTTGCATAGCCATCGTCTTCGATGGTGCCCACCTGCAATCCAATATTAGCATTTTTTATATTGGTGAAATTGAATACATTATCGTGGCTGCCCGAAAAAAGAATAATTCCATTCCATTGGTCTGGTATGTTTTTGTAAGTATCTTCAAGCCTGTCGGCAGTAAAAAGAATCTGGTTTTGAAAATTCCCGTCGGCATTCACTGTTCCCCTTACATAGAGGCCGGCATCTTTGTGAAAGTAAATTCGTGTGCCGGGTTCTATGGTTAAAGTTGAAGTGCTGTCCACATAAGCATAATCGTAAACCAGGTATGGCTTTTCTGCAGTCCAGGTTGTTGTGCCAACACTTTCGCTTTTAATCAGTTTAAAATCCTGTCCGTAGGCAATCAGTTTAATGTTTTGCCGGTTGGCATTGGTTGTAAATTCAATAGAATCCTGAACAACCATAGGCAGGTTTTGTCCATTGGGATCAATGGTTACTTCCACAAAAATAAAAATACTGTCACGCGCCGGTACTTCCACCTCAAAAACTTCGTTGGAAGATTCTCCGTTTACATTCAGCCTGAAATTGGAAAAGTCGCCTCCGGCTACACGGATACGTGAAATGAGAATATTTTCGTTGTAAGGATTGTATATTTTCAGATTTTGGGTTGTTGAACCAATGGTTGTGAAAATAGTATCGAACATGACCGTATCAACAGAAAATTGTAATTGTGCATCTGGTGAACTCAAATACCCCTCATCTTCGCATGAAAACAGCGAAAAAACCACTAAGGCCACCAGTGATATTTGAAGCAGATATTTTTTCAATTCCCCAATTTTTAATGCTACAACGGAATTTTTGTCATCTTATTCTACAAAGATAGCAAATCAATTTACAAATTTTAACATTTATTTGCAACTATTCGTTTTTAAAAGCTTTTTTTTTTTGAAATGGCCAATAATCCCAACCATGTTATCAAACCGTTCAGTATTAAAAGTTCAAACCCGAATTTGTATCCGTGAAATAAAATTTCTGAATAGGCTGAAATGAAATAACACAAAGCGGGTGAAATTACAGCTACAACCGGAACCCATTTATCTTTTACGCTTCTTTTGGAATACATGCCAAATACAAATAAACCTAAAATTGGGCCATAAGTATAACCTGCCACTGTAAATACTGCAACAACCACACTTTCGTTACTGATGGCACGGAAAACCAAAATTACCGCTGCCAGTAAAATGGAAAACAACAGGTGAGCCCGTTTTTTTATGCGTTTTCTCTGTGTTTCTTCGTATTGGTCAATTTTGAGGAAATCGACGCTGAAAGCGGTGGTTAGCGCAGTAAGCGCCGAATCGGCACTGGAATATGCCGCCGCTGTAATTCCCAACAAGAATGCGATGCCAACCGTTAAACTTAAATGGTTAAGTGCAATTAAAGGGTATAAATCATCGGTATTTTCGGGAATCTGAATTCCGGTTTCACTGGCAAAAACATAAAGTAAAACGCCCAGGCAAAGGAAAAGAAAAACAGCCGCCAAAAAAGATAAACTGAAAACTATCATGTTTTTTTGTGCTTCTTTTTTGTTTTTACAGGTGAGGTTTTTTTGCATCATGTCCTGGTCCATACCCACCATAACAATGGTAATAAACATTCCGGCGAAAAACTGTTTGAAAAAATTGTTTCCGCTTCGCCAGTCCCAAAAGAAAATTTTTGAAGAGGGTTCAGCCGAAATGCGTTCAGCAAGTGTAAAAAAATCGAGATTCAGTGAACGGCTTATTGAAATGATGGTGAATATAACGGCACTCACCAGAAATAACGTTTGCAGTGTATCGGTCCAAACGATAGTTTTTATTCCGCCCTTAAACGTGTAAACCCATATTAGGGCGATGGTAACCACTACTGTAATTGAAAAGGGAATATCAAACGCATCGAAAAATGCAATTTGCAAAACCGTGGCTACCAGGTATAACCGGAATGCAGCGCCAATGAGTTTTGAAATCAGGAAAAAAAACGACCCGGTTTTGTAGGAAGAATTGCCAAACCGCTGGTCGAGAAAGGAATAAATGGAAACCAGGTTGAGCCGGTAATAGAGCGGGAGCAGTATTCCTGCTACAAGCCAATATCCGACAATGTTTCCAAAAACAAATTGTAAATAGGAAAAGGCTGAACTGCCTACTTCGCCAGGCACCGAAATAAATGTTACTCCCGAAAGCGTTGCTCCAACCATACCAAATGCAACAAGGAACCAGGGTGATTTCCGGTTTGCCGTAAAAAATGCCTGCGTATCAGCATTTCGCGAGGTGAGCCAGGAAATGCCAACCAAAACCAAAAAATAACCTAAAACAAGGCTTAGCACAAGGTAGGGATTCATAACTATTCAAAATCGGGGTAGAGTAAATATTTTTTTCTCATGCGTTTATATTCATTCAGTTCAGGCTCCCAGCTTTTTACAATTTCAGCTTCCGACATTCCCTGCCTGATTTGTGCAATGAGTTTATCGGTTCCGGCAAGCAGGTTTAACCAGCGCTCGCGGGTAAGGAATTCTTTTTCGTTATTATACTGGTTGTAAAAATCAAGAAAATATTTCAGGGTAAATGGAGGAATTTTTTCGAGTTGCCTTAAATCAATGCCATAACAGATTTTTCCTTCGTTTAGGGGATTTACAGCTACGTTAGGAATACTTCGCGGAAAAAAGCTGAAATCTCCCAGTTTAGGCTTTGACCCGCCCAATACCTGGAAAGGAAAATCAGTACCACGGCCAACACTTACACTGGTTGCTTCGAAAAAGCACAGGGAAGGGTAGAGCCGGACTGCCAAATCGTTGGGAAGGTTGGGTGATGGCGCAACGGGAAGGGAATACGCCATGCTGTGAGAATAATTGGCCACCGGAATAACTGTAAGTTCACACCGTATCTCATTTTCCATCCACTTTTCACCATTTATCATTTGAGCCAGTTCGCCAACAGTACATCCGTGAACAAGGGCAATGGGGTGCATTCCCACAAACGATTTAAATACAGGCTTTAATATCGTTCCGGCAACATAATCGCCGTTTGGGTTGGGACGGTCGAAAACCACCAGTGGTTTGTTGTTTTCGGCACAGGCTTCCATTACCAGGTGAAGTGTGGAAATGTAAGTGTAAAACCTGCAACCCACATCCTGAATGTCGAAAATAAGCAGGTCGAGATCGGCCAAATGTTCCGGCAAAGGTTTCCGGGTTTCACCGTAAAGCGAAACCACCGGAATACCGGTTTTGCTATCCACACCGTCTTCAATTAATTCACCTGCCGAAGCATCGCCCCGAAATCCGTGTTCAGGAGCAAATATTTTTACCAATTCAATATTTTGTTCCCGCAAGAAATCGATAAGGTGAACTTCTCCAATAAGCGAGGTGTGGTTTACAACCAAACCAACCTTTTTATTTTGAATGAGATGGATGTATTCTTCCGGTTGTTCTGCACCTGTTTTCAATACCGTTGCTTTTTGTGCATTGCAGGAAATGGAAAACATGACTACCGTAAGAAAAATAATTCTTTTCAGCATGGCATAACTTTTTAAATTCTGATGGCTAAAATACCATTTGATAAGTCGAAAACCTAAAAAATTAATATGTATTTCCAAAGGGTACTGTAAACCCGAGCCAGGGAATCGCTACTGAAAGGTACGAATAATTTGAATTGAAGGTAATACTAAAAATGAAGGATTCCCAAATAGGAATAGGGAAGTTATTTGCTTTGCTGACCAGATGGCCGGCCTTTGAATTTTTTGCCTCCGGTTTTGCCTTTTTTGCTGTTACTGAATTTTTTTCTACGAAAATTACCAGATGATTTTCCTGGTTTCCAATCAGGACCTTTGCCCAAATTTTCAGGTAATGGGAGTTTAATCACTTCCCGTTCAATCAGTTGTTCAATCTGTTGAAATTTTCCCATGTCTTTATCGTTCACCAGAGTCAGGGCCACACCAGTGGCATCGGCACGGGCGGTTCGTCCAACCCGGTGAACGTAGTCTTCTGCATCGTGCGGCACATCAAAATTGATGATGAGGTTAATTTCCTTGATGTCGATTCCGCGGCTCAACACATCGGTTGCAACCAAAATCCGCGTTCGGCGTGCTTTAAAACCCTGAAGTACTTTTTCCCGATCGGTTTGTTCCAAATCAGATGAAATGGGTTCAACCGACATTTTGTTTTTTTTCAGCGAACGGGCCAGTTCATTTACTTTTACTTTGGTTGAGCAAAAAATGAGAATGCTGTTGTATTCCGGTTTGTCGTCAAGCAGGTAATTAATGAGGTCAATCTTTTGGTTTTCGTAACAAAGGTAAGCTGCCTGCAAAACTCCTTCAGCCGGTTTCGACATGGAAATGTTTATTTCTTTTGGATTATCCAGAATTTTTGAGGCCAGCGTTCTGATTTTGGGGGCCATGGTTGCGCTGAACATGAGCGTTTGCCGTTCTTTGGGCAAAAAAGAAATGATTTTCAGAATGTCTTCGTGAAAACCGATGTCGAGCATTCGGTCGGCTTCGTCGAGAATCAGGTACTTTATGGTGTCGAATTTGACATAGCCAAGGTTTAGATGGGCAATAAGTTTTCCGGGTGTGGCAATTACAATATCGCCGCCCTGGGTGAGTGCCCGTTTTTGCTGGCCCCAGTCATCGCCGTCGCTTCCGCCGTAAATGGCTATGGAATGGATACCTAAACCGTATGCAATTCCCTGAACCTGCTGGTCAATTTGCATAGCCAGTTCGCGGGTAGGAACAAGTATCAAAGTGGTTGTTTCGCCCGCAGGATGTTCTAAAATTAAATCGAGGATAGGAATAACAAATGCAGCCGTTTTTCCGGTTCCGGTTTGAGCACAGGCAATCAGGTCTTTGCCTGCAAGTATTTCAGGAATCGCCTGTTCCTGTATTGGGGTTGTGTTTTTAAAACCCATGTACGAAATGGCATGTAGAATATCGTCGTGTACGCCTAATTCAGAAAATTTCATTCAATTTATTCTTTTTTATATTTTTTAATTGTTTGGGAAAACCAATTCATTTCCAGGTGCAAAGTAAACTAAAATTATTGATTTGCCGAACCTTAAAAGTAAGTTGGAATTTTTTCGATGAGTTCCATTCCGGCATGTTTTCCCCAGCCCGAAAAAATTACTTCTCCATTTGATTCTGCAAGTTCAAGTTCTATTTCAGAATCGATACTTTCTTTTATAATCCGCTTCATTTGGCCTGTTACAGGCGCTTTTAGTTCCCCGCTGTTTTGCTGAATGGCTGTAATTTTTAACCTGTGTTTTTTGTTTTGCATTTCAATTTGAAGAGTTTTCCCGAATTTTTTTATACGCTTCCCAATCGAATGTTTTAATAAATTCGAGACTTTTCCTCGCGCCAAGCAAAAACAGTTTCTTTTTCTTTTCAGGATCCATTTTAAAGTTTAACCAGTTAAATTCCTTATCGGCATCAATAAAACAAATCAATTTTCTGAAATCGGGGTTTTGCAGCAGAAATTCGTTGTCGGCGTCGTGTCGCATGGTGCTAATTATCGACCCAACAAATCCACCCAAGTCATCCACATCGGCAAACATCTCGCGGTATGCGCTTAGTTTAACACCAAAAGTAGGTTTCCTGGGAATGTTTCTGGTTTTTGAATGAAAAACGTTAATTGGGAAATTGGAAATCATTCCGCCATCCACAAATTTTGCTTTTTTAGGAATAGGCCCGAAATAATTGGTTAGTCTAATCCATTCGCCGGTGGCTGGTTCCCCGGCATTGGGAATATCTTTGATTTCGAACGGAACAAAAAAGAACGGAACCGACATGGAAGCGCGCACCATTTTGGCCGGCGGTATTTCGTTTACTTTTTCTCCCCAGTATAAATGGCCCATTTTGGGGAACAGCACTTTCGACTGCGTGGTAACATCAGCAGCAATAATATGGATAAGCGCCATTTCATCGGTAATTTTTTCGCCTGTTCTCCGGTTTATAAGGCCGGGTGGGAAATATTTGCTGCTTCGTTTTTCAAGCAGGTCTTTTATGGTGGTAATTTTATTGGGCGATTCAATCAGGATTTTTTCAATCCACTCTTCAAAAGCTTTACCCGGGTTTAATCCAAGGTTTATAAACAAAGCCTGTTTTACTTTTCTGAAATTCCAGGCCAGTTTTCCCAGAATCCTTTTGAAAGGTGTTCCATCTATTATACGCTGAACAATATTTTTTAAAACCGGATCTCCGTCAACAAATTCAAATAAATCCTGTTGGGCCAAAACATCGAGTACAGTTTTCGACTTTTCTTTGTCAATGGAATCAATCCCTGCAAGCACCAAGGTGTTAATGGCTCCGGCAGAGGTGCCGGCCAAATGAAAAAAGCGAATTCCGGCAAGTTCCAGAATATAGGTGTAACCTACCAGGGCAATACCCAAAACACCGCCGCCTTCCTGCACCAGGTCTACGTACTGGTGGCCTTCATCGTCTATTACATCTGAAAAAATTTTGTCTTTTAAACCTTCAGCCTCACGCATCATTTGCTGAAAATCGGGTTGGTTGGTAAAATCTTCGTAAGTCATTTCATTTAATTTTTTTGGATATTAATTTCAGAGTAAAAGGTACAAAATTTACATTGTATTTTTACCGGAATGTGGAGGAAATTTTTAAAGTAAAATTATTTCATGATAACATGGGCTGGTGTACCACATGCTGTACAAGTACCTTTAAAATCGTTTTGCACAATTTTGGTCAGGTAATGATTCCTTTCAATTAACAGCGCATGGCAATTCGGACACCGGGTTGATGCATGGCCTTCGTCGTTTACATTCCCAAGATAAACATGTTGCAGGTATTTTTTGGCTGTGGAATAAAACTGATTTAGTTTTTCAATTGGAGTAGGAGGCAGAACAAGTTTGTACTGCGGAAAATAACGCGAAAGGTGAAGGGGAATGTGTGTGCCTAATTCTCCGGCAATCCATTTTACCATTTCTTCAAATATTTTGTCATTGTCATTCAGACCAGGAATCACCAGGTTTGTAATTTCAAGATGATTTTTATGTGCTGCAATTATTTTCAGGGTTTCCAAAACAGGTTCGAGTTTTCCTTTGGTAAATGTTTTATAAAAATCGTTTTCAAAAGCTTTTAAATCGATGTTAAAGGCATCGATAAGTGGAAGAATGTGTTTCAAAGGTTCAGTATTGATGTACCCGTTTGATACAACTACATTTTTCAGATTTTTTTCTTTTACCAGTTTCGCGGTGTCCAACATGAATTCATAAAAGGTAAAGGGCTCATTATAAGTGTAAGCAACTCCAATGTTATTTTTGGTTTTCAGAGCTGTTATTAAAATTTGTTCTGAAGTTACCGTATGAAAAGCTTTAAAATCCTTTGCATAACATTGCGAAATATGGTGGTTCTGGCAGAATGAGCAATGCAGGTTGCACCCCACTTCGCCAATGGAGAGAATATTTTTTCCCGGGAAAAAATGATACAACGGTTTTTTTTCGATGGAATCTGTGCCCAGTGCCGCCACCTGGTTGTAAACATGTGTAACGAGTTGGCCTTCCTGATTTTCACGTACTTTGCAAATTCCGGTCTGGCCGGGCTTCAACTCGCAATACCAGGGACAAAGGTTGCATATCACCACATGGTCATCAGCTTTTTGATAGAAAAGTGCTTCCCGCATTTTTATTCTTTTTTTCAAAGTTACGAAATTTCTTTTGTTACTTTAGAAGCGTGTTTTTTAGAACATTAACAGAATTGTAAAAACTAAATGGAATTGCATGTCGAAACCTGTGAAGAAAAAAACGTCCCGGCTGCAGAGGATAATGCTAATAGTAGCGCCGGTTATAAGTTTGCTCATTGTTTTATTTGCCGATCTCGATCCTGAAAATAAAAAAGTAACCTACACGTTTGCCATTGCGCTTTTAATGGCCATTTGGTGGATAACCGAAGCCATTCCGCTGGCAGCAACTGCACTCATTCCTGTTGCACTCTTTCCGTTATTCGGAGTTGTTGACGGAAAAACGGTTTCTGCCATGTATTTTAACCATCTCATTTTTCTTTTTATTGGAGGATTTTTGATGGCATTTGCCATGGAACGCTGGAATTTGCACCGCAGAATTGCGCTTAGAATTCTGATTTTGTTCGGAATAAGTCCTGGCCGGATATTACTGGGTTTTATGCTGGCCACTGCATTTTTATCTATGTGGATGTCGAACACAGCCACAGCCATGATGATGGTCCCCATTGCGCTCTCCATAATTTTGAAACTGGAAGAAAGCCTGGGCCGGAAAGCCACCAGAAGGTATTCAGCGGGTTTATTACTTTCCATTGCTTATTCGGCTTCAATTGGCGGAATTGCTACTTTGGTGGGTACACCGCCAAATCTTTCGTTTGCCCGGATTGCCAGCATTATTTTTCCTAAAATGGAAGAAATATCATTTGCCGACTGGTTCATTTTTGCCCTACCGGTAACCGTTTTGGTTTTTATAGCTGCCTGGGGGCTGTTGTATTTAATGTTCAAACCAAAGGGGAAATGGGACAATCTTTATATAGATGAATTTAGAAATGAATATAAATTGCTTGGAAAAGCTAAACCCGAAGAAAAAATTGTATTCGCCCTTTTTTCCATTCTGGCATTGCTTTGGATTTTCAGGTCAGGTTTTGAAATTCAATCGGTAAAAATTCCAGGATGGTCGCAGTTGTTCCAAACGCCTTCATTTATAAATGATGGTACCGTGGCCATTTTTATGGCATTGTTGTTATTTATTATTCCCTCGAAAACTGAAAAAGGGGAAAACCTGATGAACTGGGAAACGGCCAACCGGATTCCCTGGGGTATTGTGCTGCTTTTTGGTGGCGGTTTTGCCCTGGCCCAGGGATTTGTGGATTCAGGTTTGTCGGTTTGGTTTGGCGAACAGTTGGCCGGCCTGGGAAAAATGGACCCTGTAATTCTCACGCTGGCAAATGTTTCCATGATGTCTGTTCTTACCGAGCTAACTTCAAACGTGGCAACCACCGAAATGATTTTACCCATTTTAGGCGGGCTGGCTGTTACCATTAATATTAATCCGCTGCTGCTAATGATTCCCGCAACACTTGCTGCCTCGCTGGCTTTTATGCTGCCAGTTGCCACACCACCAAATGCTATCATTTTTGGCACCAACAGAATAAAAATTAAACAAATGGTAAAGGCTGGAATTTTATTGAATATAGCCGGAATAATTGTGGCTACGCTCGTTATGTATTTTTGGGGAACCATCGTTTTTGAAATTGATGTATCAGTTTTTCCGGATTGGGCCAAATATCGAGTAGGGTAAAGATAGGATAATATTGTTTATCCCATCTTTATCCCTCTCACAGACAGCAATTCCTAAATTAGCAAAAAATTCTAATCCATGATATTTTATTAGAGGAAAGGGCATAATTTTCCCATTCACAGCGTTTTGCCGGATTGCAGGGTTGATATGCACAATTTTTTATACGTTTCT